>JADFXY010000081.1:0-10499 GCA_015233355.1 Deltaproteobacteria bacterium
GGAGGTCAGAACTCACGAGCAGGCCCATATGGCTGCAGCCGGGGCCTATGCCACTTCCGGGGCGACCTACACGTACGAGACCGGGCCGGATGGTCAAAGCTATGCCGTGGGTGGTGAGGTTTCCATAGATACTTCTCCGGTCAAGGGTGACCCGGCCGCGACCATCATGAAGATGGAGACCGTCCAGCGGGCCGCGCTCGCTCCGGCCAGTCCTTCCGGTCAGGACCAAAAGGTAGCTGCCGCGGCGGCGGCCAAAGCTCAGTCGGCCAGAGTAGAGCTGCTCCGCAAGCAAATGGATTCCTCGTCCCAGGGGGCCCAAATGGCCCATGAATCCCGCCCGGCAGCCTCGACAACCAAGACCGGCACGCCCAAAGGCGCCACGGAAGCCCCTAAAATCAAGACTTCCCCCTCCCCGACCGCCCCTTCTTCCGTCACGGCTCAGTCGGAAACCGGCTCTGGATCTAATTTTGCGCCGTCATCCGACCTCTCTTCCGGTCCGGGAGTCTACAACAGACTCTCCAATTTCATCCCCGCCGGTAGCTTGATCAACCAGATGGCCTAAGCCCTTATCCCTCCTCGATAGCCCATTGCTGTTAAATAAGGGTGCGACGTTAAGATTTCTCGCTTCGCTCGAAATGACATAGAAGTGGACAATCTGAAATGACGATGTAAATTTGTCATTCCGAACGAATGTGAGGAATCTTATCACATCCGAAGATGGTCAAGCCGTGCTTTAATTCAACAACATTGCCTCGATAGCCGCGGACTCCTCAGCCCTGTCGGTATCTGCATTTTTAATTTCCGGCCCCTCGTCCCGGTTTGGGTAAGTGGATGGGCTGACCGGTGGCCAGATGGGCGCATTCCGACATAGCCTCCGATAAGGTGGGATGGGCGTGGATAGTCTCGGCTAGATCAAAAATCGTGGCCCCCAGCCGGATGGCCAGGGCTCCTTCATGGATGATGTCCGAGGCGTGGGGACCGATGAGGTGTATGCCCAGTATCTTGCCTGATTTTGTTTCCGAGACGATCCTGGCCTCACCGGCAATGTCACCCATGGCCTGGGACTTACCCAGAGCCCGGAAAGGAAACGCATGGGCCTGAGTATCGAACCCGGCCTGGACAGCCTGTTTCTCCGTCAGCCCCACATCAGCCATTTCGGGGGAAGTAAAAATAGCCGCCGGCACAACATCATAACGCATGATGCGATCTCCGCCCAGGGCGTTTTCAGCCGCGACCAATCCTTCCGTAGTCGCCACATGGGCCAGCATGATCTTGGCCGGTCCCAATACGTCCCCGACCGCGAAAACGTCCGGCACATTTGTCCGGAGATGATCATCCGCCCTGATCCAGCCCCGGCTATCCCGGTCCAGGCCCAACTCCGGGATGCCGCAACTATCCCCGTGGCCGGCCCGGCCAACCGTGACCAGCATCTTATCCACCTCCAACGTCTGATTCCCCGGCGCTTTTTCGCGCGTTTCAGTCGCTGACGGTCCCAGCGTCACCTTTACCCGGCCCTGAGCCGTAACCTCGGCCTGATGCGCCGTTCGGCCCAAGAGTAGCTCGACCTTCCGTTTTTTCATCTCCCTGGCCAGGATTTTGGCGCTGTTCTCGTCCACGGAAGGTAATGGAATCAGCCGGTCCATGGCTTCGACGATAGTCACCTGGGCTCCGAATTCCTGAAAAATATACCCAAATTCACACCCCACCACCCCACCGCCCAAAATCAGCAGGCGCTCTGGTATCTCCGTCAAGAGCAAAGCCTGATCGGAGGATAGGATGTAGTGTCCGTCAAACGGCAGACCCGGCAGTTCCATAGGTCCGGATCCTGTGGCCAGAATCAATTTATCGGAAACGATGATTTCAGACCCATCGGCCCCGGCCGTCACCTCGACCCGGTGCGGATCGAGAATAGTCCCGGTTCCGGAGACCACCCGAATTCGGTAGCTCTTTAGGATCGCCTTGATCCCATTGGCCAGAAGGGAGATCACCTCGGCCCGGCGGCGTTGGACCAGAGCCATGTCCGGTCGAATGGATCCCTCCACCACTATGCCCAACGAGGGAAAGCGCCTGGTCAGTTCCAAAGCTTCCGCCGTGGCTTTGAGCGTCTTGGTCGGGATACATCCCCAATTAAGACAGGTGCCGCCCAGGTTGTCTTGCTCAATAATCGTCACCTGGGCCCCCAATTGAGCGGCTCGAATGGCCGCGACATATCCTCCCGGCCCGGCCCCTAGGACCGTCACCCTAATTTGACTCATTGATCGTCTCCAGCGGGTCGGGAACGGAGCTGGGAGTTGATTTTCCTGTGTTGTTAGTCTGTTGGGATGATGATCCGGGAAGGGGATTAGAAGAGGTCTGACTGGACACACCACTAGCATAGTCATAATAAGCAGAGGTGCTAGTAGATATACCGTCCATGGCATGATCTCCTTCACGCTTAATATAACACAGTATTCGCTGGAAGTCAAGAGTCGTTTCAGCTCAATTGTTGATGCGTGGCTTTATTCATGATCAGACGGACCTGCTAAAAAAAATTATCAGGCGCTCGTCACCGGGTCATTGGGGTCTTTTGTCCGAAGTCCGACCTTAGGCTAGGAGGCATCCTGGAAATCTTGTTCTCTCTCCTCCAATTCCATGGCTAAATCCTCCCATTCGGCGGTTAACCGGGCCAGGTGGTCTTTGAGCCGGCGGTGTTCTTCTTGAACATCACGGGCCTTACGGCCATCCAGGTAAGTCGCTGGGTCGGTCATTTGGCGGTTGATCCGATCAAACGCTTTGGTGGTCTCATCTATGAGCGCTTCCACTTCGGACAGGTGGACTTTTAGGGGACCCACGGCCTGGTGACGAGCTTGCCGGAGTTCGGCTTCCCGACGTTTCTGGTCCTTGTCTTTTTTTGATTTTCGGGAATCGATGTCGTTTACCGGCGTTTCGGTCGGTTCGGACTTGACCGCAGCCACTGGCTCGGCTTCGACTGATTTCTGCCAGAGGGAGATAAAGTCGTTATAATTCCCCTCGAAAAGTTCGGTCCGGCCATCCTTGACATGCAGCACCTGATTGCAGATCCGGTTGATGAAGCGCCGGTCATGGGAGATACAGACGATGGTGCCGGTGTATTTATCCAGAGCCGCCTCCATCACCTCGCGAGATGGAATATCCAGATGATTGGTCGGTTCATCCAACAGCAGGACGTTATTGGGGGAAAGAAGCATTTTCATGAAGACCAGGCGGCTTTTCTCACCTCCGGACAGGACGGAGACTTTTTTGTGGACTTCGTCACCGGAAAAGAGGAAACAACCGAGCATGTTCCTGATGGAGCCGATGGTGTGGTTTCCGGCGCACTGGGAGATTTCCTCCAAAACCGTATGGTTAGGCGTAAGCAAATCCCACTGGTGCTGAGAAAAATAGGCTAACTGGACATCAAAGCCGACTTTTCTTTCGCCCCGGTCGGGTTCGATGACGCCGGCCAGGAGCTTCATTAAGGTGGTTTTTCCGGCTCCATTCGGGCCAACCAGGGCCAGTCGGTCTCCCCGGTACACGGCAAAATCCAGGTGCTCATACACGGGCGGCCCATCATAGGTCTTGGCTACGTCTTTAAGCTCCAGCACCACCTTGCCGGACCTGGGTGGTTCCGGGAAAGAAAAAGAGATGGATTTGGTGCTCTGGGGTGGCTCGATCTTTTCCATTTTTTCTAGGCTGCGAATCCGGGCTTGAACTTGCCTGGCCCGGTCCTTGCGAGTCCGGTTTTTGTCGATGAACAGATTGACCCGGCGGATCTCGTCTTGCTGGGCTTTCCAATCGGCCAGTTTGAGCAGAATCCGTTTATCCTTCTCGGTCTCATAATAATCGTAATTGCCGTTGTAAATAATCAGTTGGCCGTTATCAATGGCCGCGATGCGTTGGACCACCTTGTTTAGGAATTCTCGGTCGTGGGAGACGACCACCAGGGCCGAGCGCATGGCCGTGATTGTCTGCTCAAACCAGATGAGCGATTCCAGGTCCAGATGGTTCGTCGGTTCATCAAGCAGTAAAACGTCTGGTTCCGAGAGTAATATCCGGGCCAGGGCCACTCGCATCATCCAGCCGCCACTCAACGTATCCACCGGCCGGTCGAAATCCTTCTCCTTGAATCCCAGGCCCAGGAGCATTTTTTTGGCTCGGGACTCCAGATTGTATCCCCCTAACCGATCAAATTCCTCCAATAGTTCGGCTTGCCGATGGGCTAAGCTCATGATCAGATCATCTTCACCGCCTCGGCTCAAGGCTTTTTGAATATCGGCCAGTTCCGTTTTTATCTCGGTAACTTCCTTTTCGACATTCATCGTTTGGCCAAGCACCGTTTTGCCCGAAAAGATGAGAACATCCTGGGGCAAGAAGCCCAGCCGGATATGGTCGGGTTTGGACACGGTACCCTGATCAGGGGTCTCTTCACCAAGGAGCAGCTTGAATAGGGTTGATTTCCCCGCCCCATTCGGCCCGACCAATCCGATCCGGTCTCCTGGTCTAATGGTTAACCCCGCCCCTTTAAAAAGGTCTTTTTTGCCGTAAAACTTGTAAACTTGACTTATTGAAATCATTAAGTTACCACACTAAAACTTAAGTTGAAGTCCTTTGGAAGATCCGGGCGGGAGGTCTTGGATTCAAGCCGGCCCGGTCATGATCGCAATTATTACCGATACTGCACTTCACAGACGTCACATCATGGGTCTCTCATAATGCCTGTTTTCGTCTTCCACCTGCAATCCGCAACCCAATGTCATTGACTTAAGGGTAGGGTCATCGGATCCTATTCTAATAAATGGTTAATTCCGATGAAGCCCTGAAAGGGCGCTCTAGGTTAGCCCAGGGCAACGCCCTGGGTAGGGGTGGCGACTATATAAAAACCATGTAATAGTCACATAAAACCGCCGGCAATCCCGTACTTCAGCCGTAGCCGGACATTCCATTCAGAGGAAATGATTTTGGGGGCCGGCCGACCTCCTGACCATCCCGCTGACACGTAACATGCCGTATTTCCCAGGGCACTGCCCTGGGCTAACCTAGAGCGCCCCGTTGGGGCTTAATCGGAATGGTCTATTTTAAAAAAAATTAGCTCGTTTGTCCGAACCCTTAAGTCAATGACATTGACCCGCAACCCGCAGCAGTTATTTCATCAGAAATGAATCCAGCAACCCCACCAGTTCATTCATCTGTGGTTTGCTGACGTAAGAATCTGCCCCGACACTATCGCATTTTCTGGCCATTTGTTCATTGATCAGGGATGAAAACATGATCACCGGGAATTGAGTAAGCCTTAACTCTTGCTTGATTCTTTTGCACAGGGTCAGTCCGTCCATCTGGGGCATCTCAATGTCTAAGATGATCAGGTTGATATAATCCGTGATGTCCTTCCTCGATGCCTCGGCCTGGTCTTTTGTCTTGACAATCCACTTGAAAGCGTCTTCGCCGTTATCGAAAAGAGCGGCCACTTGATACCCGGCCTTAGTCAGAGCTTTCTTCATATAATTCCTGATCATCGCAGAATCCTCAGCCAGGACTATTTTCATCGCCCTTCTCTTGTCGGCCAGGCTTCCTTTAACCGGTATCTCCTTGGAGGACTCTTGGTCGGCATCATCTTCCACCCCGATCAGTTCGGCCATCTTCTTGGGGAAGACTTCACCAATAATGTATTCCAAATCTAGTATGAGTATCTCCGTGTTTTTGACGTGAACGGAGCCGGTAAGTCTGGGCGTATACCCGGCCAAAATGGGGTTCAGCGGTTTAATGTTGCTCCAAGAGAGACGATGGATTTGGAGCACCGCGTCGATCATGAATCCATTGACCATGTTGTTGAATTCGGTGACTAGAACTACTGGGCGTTCAGACCGGACGGTTTCGCCGCGATCAAGGTGCCGGTTGAGGTTGATGAGAGGAATGGTTCGGCCGCGCAGCAAGAACATGCCTTCCAACGATGGTGGAGTATCGGGCAATTTGGTGACCTGTTTATGATCATAGGGGACGAATTCCCTAATTTTGGCCACATTGACCCCAAAGCTTTGCGAACCCAGCAAAAATTCAGCCACCTCGACCTCATTGGTGCCGCTTTCCAGAAGTATTTCTCGTTTTTGGTGAGTTGACATGGTCTTGAATCCTCCTGATGTGACCAAACGTGCCGGAGTTTACTCCCGGGCAAAAGCGTCCAAGCTTTATCGGTAAGCCAAGCCGCCCTGTTCGCATTTTTCTTGGCAGTCGATAGTTTATAGTGTCGTGCCTGGTTGAGGGGCACTATTATCTTAACAAACATTATGGCACAATAATACCGTTGTCAATTATATATTGCCCCATCCCGGCATCCCAGGGGCAAACTCAGGCTCAGCCGAAGCCCGGTTAAACGATGCCGGCTTTTGTTCCACCGGTTTAATGCGGCTCAGGATATTTCACCCTGGCATATGATCAATTCATGTGATATAATATTTTAAAATTGTTGTTTACAAAATAGATTGACTATATTTATCTTATATTTCGACTGGTTGGGTGCCGGACACGGAGGCGATGACCCGGGCAACCACCTGGTTAAAATCAAGTTGTTTATGGTTCACCGACAAAAGCTACTTGGGCTCGTGAAGGGCCATGATTTTGAGTTTGAAAACTGGGCGCCCCTGTACCCGAAGGTTTATGGCCCAGCAACGTCTGATTGAGGTGTATTAAGGTTTTTTGCCCGGATACTACTCATGGGCCGAATTCGTCTGGACGGATTAGCTTAGTTACCTTTTCGCTGCGTTATTCAAAAACTCCCTAATTGACCCTTTTGAGACGGATGGGGATGAAAGAATTGCTGAGGAACTTTAAAATCGCAGACGCACAAAAGCCTGGGAAGCCCGACCTCTGGGTTATGGGAATGATAGTGGTGGTCGGATTGTTTTCTCGTCTCTTATTTTTAGGCAGTTTTCCTGCGAATCTAATGTGTGATGAAGCTGACACCACTTCAATCGTTTACCTAATAGGGGCAGGATTCGGTCCACCATTTTTTGGGCTAAACTGGAATAGCGCACCGGCGGTATTCAACTATATGATTATAGGATCTATGAAAATATTTGGGGACAATATTTTTGCTATCAGGTTTCCCTCGGCACTGATTTCAGTAGGAACACTTGTTGTTTTTTATACGATATTGCGACGCTGGTTTCAAATCATTCCATCCATTGCAGCAACCGTAATGTTAACTTTTAGTTACTGTTTTTTAAATTTTTCAAGAAGCGGTTGGGAAAACATCCAGTTTTTGCTGCCAGGCTTACTTGCTTTCTCTTTCATTGAACAGACTTTGGAAAAAAGCAAATGGAACCGGTGGATCTTATCTGGTGTTTTTATTGGTCTCACAGCTTATGGATACCACACCGGGAAAATCTTTGCTTTAACTCTGGTTTTGTATCTTGGAATCATGATCATCTTTAATTTCAGATGGAAAGATGCTCTAAAATTAGCTGTTTGTATTTTAGTCAGCTTTATCATTTTTGCACCACAACTAAAAACCGCTCTTTCTACCGAGGGGACCGTCCGCATCAAGCAGGTTTATGCGTTTTCGGAAGATGGGCTCCATGGTGAATCCCTAAGTGAAAAAATCAAAGAGCAAGCGATTAAAACCCTGGGCATGATTAATGTAACTGGGAGTAATAATCAACGATATAATCTGCCAGGTGAACCGCAGGTGGACCGGATTGTCGGAATTATATTCTTAATTGGTCTAGCTTTGACTATATTTAATTTAAAAAAATCACTATTCTGGATACTATCGTTGGTTTCTTCGGGGCTGGTCGTCTTTTTTTCAGACCGACCTCCTGATGCTGCGCGTGGGGTGGGCATGTTACCATCAATTTATTTCTTGGTTGCCCTAGCCTTCCAAGTGGCTTATAATTATAGAAAGTATATTGAACTTACAAGTACTATGGTCCTAATCGCGGCCATCGGCTCGGTTGCGTGGTCATCTCATATTTATGTCAAATGGATTAGTCACGAAAATACGTTGTTTGCCCGTAATCCCGCTGTTAAACTTGAGGAATATTCAGAGTGGTCCAAAAAATTAAAAGAATACAGAAAAAGGAATGCGTTTTTTTCTGTGGGATCTTGGCGGTTATATAAAGATGAAGGCATTCCTCTACCTAAATTCCCTGGGATATGACCCGTGAGCATCAATGGAACAGAAAACGCAACATGATTATTTATGGCGTTTTGGCTGGCCATGACGCGGAATCGGCCCATGAGTAGTAACCGGGCAAAAGAACTTAATATGCCATAAAGGGCTGGTAGACAGTTTGGAATTTCTCCTTGTTTTCGTTGATGTTGGCAAAGGACAGTAAACTATAGTGTCCACCTGCTATCAAGCCATTAAGTCCGCAACTCCCGGATGAACATGATTTATCTCGTGATTTCAGTGATATTTTCTAAACACCGGGTCGGCCGAACACGGAAACTTAAATTAGAGCGGAGGAGGTCAATGAAGAGGATCAGCCAGGTATTAAAGTTGTCTGTTGTTTCCCTGCTCGAAGGAAAAACACTTGGCAAAATAAAAGAGATACTTGTCGATCGGGAGGAAAAGACGGTCGTCGCTGTAAAAGTATGGGGCCACGGTCTGATCCGGGATGAAAAGGTAATCGCTTTGAATGATGTAGTCATTTTTGGGGAAGACGTGTGCATTATTGAAAGCGCCGACAATCTGATCGATCCGTTAAAACATAATGAAAACCCTAAATTAATTCCATTTGATCGGCTGACGGGACTGGCCGTGAATACATTGGAAGGGAATAATTTAGGATATCTAATTGATATTATGTTTGAAACAGCCTCAGGAGCGGTCCGGGCCCTGTTGTTGGAACGACATATGATCATACCTTTTGTTAAGGATAATGCTGTGTTCGGCGAAGATGTCATCTTAGTTCCGGCTGAAGCGGAAAAGGAGATGGAGCGGGTAGAAGAGGAAGGTTTTCAGGCGTTCAGAACATTTGTGCACCGGGCCAGGGAAAGCGAAGCCGTGGGAGAATGGCAGGAGAAGGTGGAACGTTTTGGCCTCACCTTGAGACAGGCGGCTGTCACCGGAGTAGATTATTTTCGGGATGCTGTGGAGCGGAGCCAGACGGCACTACGTGAACGGAGCCGCAAACGGCAGGAAAAAGACGACCAGGAAAAAAAAGATTGAAGATAATCATAAAAAAATTAATGTCAGCTCTCTCGCTATGGTGTCTGCTGGGGGGATGGGGGCTGACGGGGTGCGCCACTATGCCGGGGAAAGAGATTGAGGCTCCGCCGGCCACGGCCGGATTTGAAGGTCTGGAAAAAAGATACGCCGTCGGGCAAATTATTGAACCAGAGGCAGGGGACGTCATCTCCTTTGATCAGATGATGGCCCGTCTGGCCACAGTTCAGGTCGTGTTCATCGGTGAGCAGCATGACGACATGGCTCATCATCGCGTCCAGTTGCGCATCATTTCGGCCTTGGTGGATATGGGACATCAAGTATCCGTGGGTCTGGAGATGTTCAGCCGGCAGAAACAACCGGCGCTGGACGGATATGTGGACGGAAAAATAGCCGAAGGAGATTTCCTGGCCCAAGTCGGTTGGGATGGCCGGGCCGGATGGGATTTTGATTCATATAAAGACATCTTGCGGTATTGCCGGGATCACCGCCTCCCCATACTGGGCTTAAACGCCCCGGATGATGTCGTTAAGAAGGTGGCCCGGCAGGGATTGGCCGGTCTTTCTCCGGAGGAGAGATCTCAACTGGCCTCTTCAATTGCCCCGGTCACTGCCCGGCAGAAGGAGTTTCTGACCAAATGGTTCGGTCACCACCAGATCAGTTCGGTCAAGCATACAGACAGGTTTGTGGAGGCCCACCTGGCCTGGGAAGAGACGATGGCCGAGACTATTGCCCAGTATGTAACATCGAGTACCGGCCGAGACAGAATTTTGGTGGTCCTCTCGGGGGCGGGTCACGTGGTCTATAAGTTTGGTATCCCGGATAAGGTCACATCCCGCGGGCCGGTCCGCCAATTCGTGGTTATTCCGGCGGCGATTGATTATATTGAAGGTCGAAGCCGAAATGTGGCCGACTTTGTCTGGCTGACCGAACCGGATGTGACCAAGGCGCGCTCCGACCGCCCCCGGATGGGTATTTATCTGGCTAAGAATAAAGCCGGGGCCTGGACAGTAGAGAGTGTCAAACCCGACACCCCGGCGGCCCGGGCCGGATTTTTACCCGGCGACGTCCTGCAATCAGTTAATGGCCGCCCCATCATCCAGGTCAAGGATATTCATCAGGCCGTTATAGAAGCAGGAGGCAAGGCGGTCCATCGGGTCATTATTTTGCGGAACGGACAAACAATGGAACTCCGAGTCACCTTTGATCATCAAGAAGGGCCGGCCCCCGAGGTCCCGGAAAAATGACCAAGGCATGGGCAACCAGGGATTTTATCCCTTGCATTCCTGAGCTTTCTGGTTAGCCTCCCGCATAGTTCTGGCCAGGAGTTCAATATCAA
>JADFXY010000081.1:10509-13496 GCA_015233355.1 Deltaproteobacteria bacterium
CCCGGTTTTTCCAGGTAGGCGAAGGCACCCAGGTCCAGGCAAACCCGTTCGTCGTCCTTGGAACCGTGGCCGGTCAAGATAATGACCTGGACCTTGGGATGCTGACTCTTGACCTGCCGCAATACCTCAACGCCGTTCATCCCGGGCATGTTCAGGTCTAAGACCATTACTTCCGGCTCGTCCTCACGCAACAGGTCTAATGCCTGCGCCCCGTCGTAGACTACGGCCGAACCCACATCCCGCATTTGCAACCGTTCCGAAAGGGTCTGGGCGAAATCCCGCTCATCATCCACCAACAACACTTTGGCCGGCATTTCAAAATCATATTTGCGATAGATGTCGCTTTGATAAAAGCCTGGGCCGACTTTGGTCTCGACGCTTTTCACGCCGGATAACCCGGACGCGATCTTCTTTAGCTCATCTTCGAGCCGGGACAGCAGCAAGACGTGCTTGTCAATGGTCAAGGTAATCTGGCTGTCTTTGGCGGTCACCCCAACTTCATGACCCGCCTGGGCCAGGGCCACACCCACGTGGGCGGCCAAAAGGAAATCGTCAACGGCAGCCAGGGACTGGGCCGTCGGCTGGAGCACCTTTTTCTTGGCGTTGGCCACAATCAAATCCACCGCGCCTGAAACCTCCAGCTTATCCATGGGCAGGAGGATATCATATAGATCGGCATCCCAGGGGACCTTATGCCCCAGATAGTCCGTCCAGGCATAGGCGGCTTCATTGTCTTTGTGAACCAGTTTTTGAGCTTCCGCTTCGGAAATGCTCTTATCTGCGACGGCCCTGGCTACTCGAAAGGGCGTTTCGGCGATCAGGCAGACCTTCAGGACATGGGATATCTCCCGGGGAATGAAATGGGTTAGGAAACCGTGCAAAACCAGCCCGTCCGTTTTCAACAGGTCGGCCAGCACCACTTTGAGATCGGCCGTGCATCGCTCTCGTTCGTGGGTAAATTTGTTAAATACAGACACCTTCCCGTTTATGGTTCGCCATAGTTTGTTTTCCGAGATATGAAAACGGCCGGCCGCGTCTGCAACCAACGCGGCGTCATCAATTAGTTTATATCCAAACGTATCGGCGACCTTCTGGGCTACCTGGTCCGCCTGACAGTAGGTTCCGCTAAAAATGCTGATAATGGACATAATGGTTCTCCGTTTAGCCGGTTGTTGTCGTCCCGGGTAAGGGATTTTTTGTATTAAAATTAGCCTGGCCGTTTATTGACCCTGCGTTGCCCGGTTGCGGTTGACCTTGTCGTAAGCTGCCTGCATGGTTTTGGTCAGGACGTCTAAATCAATAGGCTTTTCCAGGTAGGCAAAAGCGCCCAGCTCCATACAGTATTTTTCATCCTCTTTATTTCCGTGACCGGTGAGGATAATGACCTCCACCTGGGGATGATTCCTCTTGACCTGACGCAATACATCCATTCCATTAATTCCGGGCATTCTCAGGTCGAGGACCATCACGTCGGGCTCTTCTTTCTTCACATATGATAGCGCCTGCTCACCATCATAGGCTACATCTGCTCCGTAAGCCCGCACCTTTAAACGGTCAGCCAACAGTCCTACGAATTCCCGCTCGTCATCGACCAACAGAATTTTGGAGGGAGCCCCCGGGGCCTTAAGTTCAAGCGGTTTGAGTTCAGCCGGTTTGAGTTCCTCCGGCCTGGGGGAGACAATTCGCAAGGGGCAATCCCTTTCATCAGAGTTTTCATGAGCTTCGGCGTGGATTGCCTCTAAGGCCATGGCCTGCAAGGGATAAATGTTTTCAGCCCCGATCTTGTCATACAAGTGCGTCCGTTCCATAGCCTGAAGAACGTTCTCTTTTACCCCGGAAAAGGAAATCCCGTACCCGGCGCTTCTGATCCGATCAACCAACAATGACAGCGTCTCTTCTCCGGAGGCATCCATGTCGTTGATCCCGTTGGCGACGATCAGAATGTGTTTCAACTTGGGCATGTTGAGCATTCTTTCGGTGATCTGGTCTTCCAGGTAGGATGAATTGGCGAAGAACAGCGGGCTGTCAAACCGGACCACGGCAATATGCCGGCATTCCCTAAGACCGTAATGCTTAGCGTCGCGCAATGATAGGTCGGGGTGCAGGGCCAGGTTGGCCACCTTGGGCCGCATACTCTTATACAAAAATACGCCCAACGAGAGGATTACCCCGACCATAATCCCCTTATCCAAATGCGGAGCAAAAATCAGAGTCACAATGAAGGTGATGACGGAAATGGCTCCATCATACCATTGGGCGTGCCAGGCATGGACAAAGCCGGAAACATTAATCAACCCGATTACGGCCATCATAATCACCGCGGCCAGGACTGATTGGGGCAGATGGTACAGCAGGGGCGTCAGAAGCATAAGAGTAATGATCGCAGTAATGCTGGTAAATACGCTGGACATCCCGGTACAGGCCCCGGCCTGCAGGTTGACCGCCGAGCGAGAAAAGGAACCCGAAGCCGGGTACGATTTACTGATGGATCCTAAGATGTTGGCCAGACCCTGGCCGATGAGTTCCTGGTTAGGATCCAGGCGCTGGCCTGTTTTTGCAGCCATGGCCTTGGCGATGGAGATGGCTTCCATAAATCCCAATAAGGCAATGATGGCGGCAAAGGGTAAAAACTGGATAACGGCAGTCATATCAATATGTGGAACCCCGAAGCTGGGCAGACCTTGCGGGACGGTGCCCACCACGGACCCTCCACCGCTTAAGGATATCTCGTTGTCCTTAATGATCTTATTGCCCAATTGGAGACGCCAGGTCCGTCCATCGTGCTGGGCAGGGGGAGAAGTTTTGTCTTGGATCACAAATTGCATTTTCTTTCCGTCAGAGCCTGGAATCCCGTAAAACAAAAGTGATCGCAGTCCTGCCCGCTGTTTCCCTTCACGGGACTTGGCTTCCTCCATCTGAAAGGTGATGATGGACGCTTCGTGTTGCAGATGCAGCACTTCCAAAGAGGTGTGACCATATTTTTTCTC
>JADFXY010000082.1:0-2530 GCA_015233355.1 Deltaproteobacteria bacterium
ACAAGTCTATTTGGGCTAACCAGATGATAAAATACGAAGAACCGCCGATGACGCCGTCAACCCAAAATACGCCGCCCCAGCCATCGGCCAGGCATTTTGCCCGGTCCAAACCGGCCCTGGTCCTGGGCGCGGCCATTGTGGCCGTCTGGCTGGTCATGTTGGGCGTCCTGGTTAAGCGCGTCTATTTTCCTCAGGTCTCCGGCCTGATATCCCTGCCTAAGGTGGAGGATCTGGCCGGGATAATGGGTGGCGACAGGTGGATGTCCATTTATTATAAGGGCCGCAAGATTGGATTTTCCAGTTCCAGCCTGGTCCAGGAAGGATTCGGTTTCCGTCTCCGAGAAAAAACTTTTATGCGTCTAAACATTATGGACCAGATCCAGGAGATCAGAACCCTGACGGGATGCCGGGTCACTCCGGATTTTAAGCTGATTTCGTTCGATTTTCACCTTATGTCGGGCCTGGTTAATTTTTATCTGTCCGGGGAAGTGTCGCCGGACCAAATCAGCCTTAAGACTAGAACCGGGGGCCGGGAGTCCCAGACCGTGTTGCCGATTAAGGAGCCCCCATACATGCCTCTGGCGTTGGGACCATACCTGGCCATGGGTAACCCGGCGCCCGGGACGACGCTGCAATTGCCTTTGTTTGATCCCGCCACCATGGCTTACAAAACTACCACCATCAAGGTGCTGCCCCGAGAGAATGTGACCATCGGCGGAATCACATATCGGGCCATTCCCGTGGTCATGGATTTTATGGGGATCAAGGTCAAGTCCTGGATCGATGAGACCGGACGGACCTTGAAGGAAGAGGGGCTGCTGGGCTTTAAACTGGTCTTGTCCACCGACACCGAGGCCACGGCCGATATTGCCGGTAGCGGTGGTCCCGATTTACTGGCCGCGGCGGCCGTGCCGGTCAAGAACTCCATCAAGAATCCCCGCGAAACAACCTATGTTAAGATAAAACTGGGCGGAATTAAACTCAGTGATTATAACCTGAACGACCAGCGGCAAAAGCTCACCGGCGATGAATTGGAGATCAGGAAAGAAGAGATTTACTGGTCAAAAACCCCTATCCGGACCTACAGCGGGAAGGATATGGAGGCGGACCTGGCCCCGAATTTACTGATCCAAAGCGATGCCCCCGAGATTATAGAGCAGAGCCGGCAGATTCTGGGCGATGAGCATATGGCCCAGGCCGCGGCCCGCAAATTAAATATCTGGGTTTTCCAAAATCTAAAGAAACACCCCACGCTGTCCGTGCCCAATGCCCTGGAGACTCTCCAGACAAAGGCCGGAGACTGTAACGAGCATGCGGCCTTGTTGACGGCCTTGTTGCGGGCGGCCGGTATCCCGGCCAGGGTGGCCGTGGGCCTGGTTTACTTTCGAGACAAATTTTATTATCACGCCTGGTGCGATGCTTATGTAGGGCGATGGATATCCATGGACGCGACCCTGGGCCAGTTTCCGGCTGATGCGACTCATATCAGTTTCGCCAGGGGAGGACTGGAGCAGCAGGTGGTCGTGGGTGGTTTGATCGGGCGGTTGGAAGCGGAGGTTTTGGAGTCCAAATGATTCAAATAATTGAATTAACCAAACGGTTTAACCGGATCTGGGCGGTGGATGGAATTTCTCTGGATGTGCGGCCGGGGGAGGTTTTCGGGTTTCTGGGCCCCAACGGAGCAGGCAAGACCACGACCATTAAGATGATGGCCGGCATTTTGCGCCCCACCTCGGGCCGGGTCATCATAAATGGGCTCGACCTGGCCGGACACCCGGAAGAGGCCAAGGCTCAGATCGGGTTTATCCCGGATCGGCCGTTTTTGTATGAGAAATTGACCGGCACGGAATTTCTCCGATTTATCAGTGGACTGTATCAAGTGCCGGAGTCCCGGGCCATGTCCCGGATTACCCGGTTACTGGCTCTGTTTGAGCTGGACGGCTGGGAAAATGAACTTATCGAGAATTATTCCCATGGGATGAAGCAACGGCTGGTTATGTCCGCGGCTTTGATCCATGAACCGAATATGCTGGTGGTGGATGAACCCATGGTTGGTCTCGACCCTCGGGGAGCCAGGCTGGTCAAGAATATTTTCCGCCATCTGGTCAGCGAAGGGGGATCAGTGTTCATGTCCACCCATACTCTGGAGATCGCGCAGCAAGTCTGCGACCGGGTGGCCATCATCGACCACGGCCGGATTATCGCCTTGGGCACCCCCGATGAACTCCGGGACCTGTCCGGGCTTCACGACAGCAATTTGGAATCAGTGTTTCTTAGATTAACCGGGGGTGAGGATATCGCCGACGTCTTGGAGTATCTTAAACCGACCAATTGATGCGGTGCGTGTTGAGCGTTACGTGTTACGTGTTACGTGTTGCATGTTACGGGTTAAGAACCGGACCCGGCCCGAGACGGCGTTTCCTGATGATGAGCAGCGCACCTAGCTCGGGATGGTCCGGATGCCATGCCTGCGGCTGGTGGGGTTGGAAGTATTCGCGGCGATCTTTTGGACTTGACACCAGTCACTATA
>JADFXY010000082.1:2550-13462 GCA_015233355.1 Deltaproteobacteria bacterium
AGAGGATCGGATTAAAGGCGTCGGGGTCTACGTTTTCCGAACCGATTGGAAAGACGCGGTCCCATGAGGCCGCTCTGAGAAGCCTGAACAGCGCAGCACCACCCTGGGAAGGATCCCTCCAAGGTTCTGGCCCGTAACGTGGTGACATTAACCCGAAACACGCATCTCGCACCCGAGGGGAGGCGGCGGCTATGAATCTGATTAGCAAGTTTTTCTCAAAACTGTTCAAAAAGGATGAACCGGAGGACGTTTTGAGAGTGTCCAGGGTGGTGGGGCCGTTGATAGACCAACTGGCCAACTCCATCTTCACCACATACAGCGCCGAGCTGTTAGCCGGACCGATCACCTACATTGTCCCGGCCGTCTGGGGCGCGACCAAAGAAGGTGAACTGACCGCCGTGCAAAAGGAAATGAACGGCAAGATAGCCCCGGTAGTTGATGAGACAATTGATTCCTTCGGTCTCCGGGGGATGACCGGTTCCCAGAAATTCGCGCTGGGGTACCTCATCCGCGGCCTGATTATCTCTAAGATTATTTATATGATAGAAGTGGTGAGAAACCAGACCGCCAGGCGGGACGGATAGGGGCAAAGAAACGGTCCGGGACGGAGGTCGGCTCGCTCCGCCGCCTACTCGGAATGGCTCAAAAAGGCATGTATCTTGGCGAGGAAGCTGCGCGTATCAATGGGTTTGGTGATATATCCGGAACAACCCGCGGCCAGGGCTCTTTCCTCGTCCCCCCGCATGGCGTGGGAAGTCAGAGCGACAACGGGTATGCAGCTCAAATCGGCTTCACTCTTGATCACTTGGGTGGCGGTTAACCCGTCCATCCCCGGAAGCTGAATATCCATCAAAATCAAGTCCGGTTTGTAAATCCGGGCCAGTTCAATCCCCTTTTCCCCGTCTCCGGCTTCTAAGACAATGTAATTCTTGATGGTCAACAAAGTCTTGACCAGTTTCATATTAATTTCATTATCTTCGACTACCAAAATCGTCTTTGTCTCCGCCATTCTCATCCTCATCCGAAAATCAGTTCAGATCAATCACCCGACAGCCGAAAGAGACGATCCGCTTTGGTGAGGGGCCTGAAGCGAGCTACTCTTCGACTAACCGATGACATTTTGGTGTTGGCCGCCTCGCCGGGGCACATCTGCTAGGAGCTCATTTTAGGGTATCACCGGGCAAGCCCCGGCACTGGAGGAACGGCGGACGGTTTGCAGGAAAATGCTTTCTTCTTCGTCTTTGTACCGACCTTTTATGGATAAGATTTCTTCTTCAATAGCAAAAAAGGCATCAACTACGTCCGGATCAAAATGGGTGCCCCGGCCTTCGCTGATAATGCCATAAGATTTTTCTAAAGAAAATGGTTCCTTGTAGGGCCGCTTGGAGGTCAGGGCGTCAAACACGTCGGCAATGGCCACGATACGCCCGGCCAGGGGGATCTTTTTGCCCTTTAACCCCAGGGGGTAACCACCGCCGTCCCATTTCTCGTGGTGAGTCATGGCAATCACCTTGCCAAACTGCAGAAAACCGGGCAGGGACGTGGTCAAGATATGGCCCCCGATGGTCGTATGGGTTTTCATGATCTCACATTCTTCATAGGTCAGTCTGGCCGGTTTCAGCAGGATACCGTCAGGGATTCCGATTTTGCCCACGTCATGCATGGGTGCGGCATACAGAATCGCCTCCACGGTGCGGTCGGGCAGCCCCATTTTTCTAGCCACAGCGGCTGAATAATTGGCCATCCGCCTGATATGTGAGCCGGTGTCTTCATCTTTGTGCTCGGCGGCCCGGGACAAGATGAAGATGGTCTCCAACGAGGCCATATTAATTCGTTTAAAGGCCTGCTCCAGTTGTTCCGTTCTGTGGGCGACCTCCTGTTCCAGTTGCCGCTGGTAGCTTCTCATATGATCATTGTAGGCTTTGACCTTCAACAATGAGCGAACCCTGGCCCGGAGTTCCACCTTATCCACCGGCTTGGTCAAAAAATCGTCCGCTCCGGCCTCCAGGGCCCTGACCCGGTCTTCAACGTCTTTCAGGGCGGTAACCATGACGATGGGAATGAACCTGGTCTCCTCGTCGCTTTTAATTCGCCGAGTCACCTCGAATCCATCCATCTTGGGCATCATGATGTCGAGCAGTATAACATCTGGGGGATTGTCCTTGACCCCGGATAATGCCGCTTCGCCATTTGCGGCCAGGTAGACCTCATACCCTAGAGGGATAAGCATGGCCTCCATCAGACGCAAATTGCGGTCTTCATCATCCACGACCAGGACTTTTTTTGGGGCTTCCATTGACCAGGCTCCCATTTTAGATAGATGTTCTTTTGGGTCGACATTGTTCGCGTGAATCATATCTATATTATTGGTGGCGAACAATGAGATATTTGGTAGTCTAAAGCAATAATTTTAAATTATATTTTTATTATATAATGCCGGGTTGATCAAGGCAAGCATAATCGTTTAACGGCATCGCCTACAACCCGCAACCCGTCATGGGAGATTCACCGGGAGGGTGAAACAGAACCTGGCCCCCCGGCCCAATCCAGCGCTTTCAGCCCAAATTTTGCCCCCTTGTAGTTCCACAAATCCTCTTGACAGGGGGAGGCCCAACCCGGTTCCAGGCGTTTTGCTGACCAGCCCATGCTGAACCTGATAAAATTCATCAAAAATTTTTCTCAAATCGTCTTGATCCAGGCCGATGCCGGTATCGGTAACGCTGATTTCGATTTCCGGCGTGGATTGGGCAGCCGCTTCTTCTGATAATATAGAAATACAATGATTACGCAACCTGGCTTTTAAAATGACGTTGCCCCCGTCCGGGGTAAATTTGACGGCGTTGGACAAAAGATTATACAGCACCTGCTTTATCTTGGCTTCATCCGCCCGGATTAACGCGGGGATTTGGTCTTCTCCGTCAAAACGCAAGCTGATGCCGTGCTTGAAGGCTTTTTCCTTAACCAAGACCAAACTGTGCTCCAACAGTTCCCGGATGGAAAACTCGGTTATATCCAGGTCCATTTTACCGGCTTCGACCTTAGACAGATCGAGGATGTCGTTAATCAAGGATAGCAAGTGATTGCCGCTGGCCAGGACATCGCCGATAAACTCTTCTTGCTTCGGGGTCAATTCGCCAAAGTATTTGTCCAGCAGCACCTCGGAAAAGCCGATAATGGCATTGAGCGGTGTCCGGAGTTCGTGGCTCATGCCGGCCAGGAAAGCGCTCTTGGCCTTATTTGCCGCATCCACCTGTTGTTTTTCCCGCAAGAGCTCCTGGGTCAGGTGAATCAGTTCGTGGTTCTTGGCGATCAGTCGGCTGGTCAGTTCGGTCAATGATTTCTGATGGCGCTCCTGTTGGAGCCGGTTCCTAAAAGGCGAGGCCATGGTCAAAATGATATCTTCAATCAGTTTAATATCAGCCTGGGTATAGTCCGTGTCCTTGTTGGCTACGGTCACCTGGCCGATGAGTTGATTGTCATAAAGGATCGGGGCGCAAATAATTCTGTTTAGGGGTTGATGCCCTTCCGGGACCTTTAGCGGCTGGTTGGAAAAAGTTGTCTTTTTATCCCAAAGCGATTGGCCTAACACCCCCTCCCAGGTTTCTGGGGGGAAGACAACGGACTCGGCCTCTAAGCGGCACCCGCCCCAAGCTTCGTTGGTCTTGGTTGGGGCCACCAGAGCGCCGTCTTCATCGATGTATCCGATGTATCCTAACGGACTCCGCATAGCCTGCAAAATAATCCCCAGTGCGGACTGGTACAATTTTAGGGTATCGGATTCAGTGGCAAATATGTTGTTCAGGCTATGAATAATCTCCAGCCGATGTTCGGCGGTCTTCCGCTCCGTAATGTCGTCCCCGTAGCAGTAGATCAGCCCCACATCCTCCCGGTAGCTAAAACTAAAGATATAACACCGGTCACCTATGGATATTTCTTCCCGAATTATTTTTCCAACCCGGTAGGCCTTTTCGGCCCCGGGGCCAAACATGTCAAGACAAAATTTTCTTAAATCCATCCCCTTGATGCCGGAAGAATCAATGACCTTCCGGGCGGCCGGGTTTAGATAATTAATTTGACAGGTGCGGTCGAACTGCAGGACGGGACCGGGATTCAACTCGACAAAAGAGGCCAGATCGACCGGCTGGGATTCACCCGGAGGAAGGCAAAAATGCTCCAGACCGGAGGCGTCATTAGTAGCTATTGAGGATTTCTCACATTCCGCCAAAAGATTCTCCCATCAACATAGTGGGGCAAGGTTGACTAATTAATTCCAATGTCGTTAACCCGTAACCCGCATCCGCAACCGGTCACCTGTTTTCCGCGTAGGGAAACCGGTTATTTTTCCGGAGCTTATCCACCTTAATTACGGCAAGTTCATTATTTGAGGTGTTAAACACAATTTTTCGGCCTTTTGCACCGCCCACATCAGCCATGCCGGCCGCCTTGGCTGAAAAAAATCCTTAATTATGTATAGTGTGTATCACAAAGAACAACTAATTACAAGCAGGTAAGAGAGCCGAAGGGACCGGGACATAAAAAAATTGTTGATGACCTCGTTTTGCTCTTCTCACCCTGGAGGTTACCCTACCGATTTTTTGGCTTTAACGCGGTAAATTCCGGGGGTCTGGGGCAGAGCCTCCAAGGCACCTGCTCCAAACATCGCACAGCCTGACTCTCCCGGCGGCTGCCTGGGCCGTTCCGGTCACACCCGGCTTGCGCCTGCTGATCTTAAATCCGGCCTTTGGGACGATTTCGGGGAAAGCCCGGACCGAGTTCCGGTCCTTTTCCCGGTCTGCCTCTTTCAGGTCGCGATAGGGAATCAGGCAGTCGTGAATTCTATCGGCGTCCTTTCTCGGTTCCCCTTGACGCCATCCTTGGAGCCGGTTGTACTCCATCCACAGGTCGTGTTCCTCTTCCGCAAGTACGTCGATCAGGCTTTCCAGAACCTGCGACACATCATCGTCGGTGGTGTCCGAACCCTGTTCTTCGGGTACCAAAAAGAGACCGGCCAGCTCCAGAATCCAGGGAATCCGAAGCGCCGCGGCCACATTGTTTGCCTTAATCTCCGGTGGTAGCTCTTCGTAAGGGATGTCGTATTTAAATTTCCACCCTTTTTTTTTGGCAAGCCGGCGGTAGAACTCGTGAACCTCAGGGGCCAGTTTATCGGCCTGGTTCTGGAAATCCTCAGACCGGGTGAGTATGCGTGAGAATTCTTTGGTGTCGACATTCATGCGCATGATCTCATCCGAGGGGAGGCTGGAGCGATGGATTACCCCGGATGTGTCGGCATGAAGATGACGGACAATTTTTTCAAATGAACGAGCCCCGTCATAGTAAAGATCCACCTCCATCAAAGCTGACAGGAGCCCGCGGTCGATTCGGAGACGGTCATGGGGGGCTTTGAGAATAGACCTCAGCAGCAGGGCCCGACGCACAGGGAAGCAGACGTCGGAGGAGTCATCTTTCCAGGTGCCGCCTGCCTCATTGAATTTCTGCCGCCGGTTCGGGCCCAGGACGTTGATGAAACCATGAAGCCGGCTCTTGAAATCAGGCCCCTTGTAGAGCTTAAATTTATTCCAGGCCTTGGCTCTTGCTGCGTCCTGCCGGTGTGGTTTCTCCGGCCCAAAGTTTTCAAAGGTGTAGCTGGTGGCCCCGGCAAACACAAAGACGCATTTGCCGATAGGATGCGTAATCTGGCCTTCCTGGAATTTTCCATCCTGCATCGGAGCCAGCATATATTGGAGCCATCGGTAATTACCGGAGTCGAACTCGTCCCAGAAAACAACGGGCATATGCCCTTCCAAGACCTTGTCCCGCACCTGGTGGAAGGCTCCGATCAGGTCGGCAGCGTCGTTGAATTGAGACAGATTGAATTCGAGGAAGGGTGTCTTTTCGCCCAGGATCTCTAAAGCGATTTGTTTGATTCCAAAGGATTTCCCGGCTCCTGGAGGCCCAAACGCGGCCAGGGACAGAGGCTTGTGGTCATCATTTTGGTCGTCGTAATCTTTTATTAAAAGTTTTAGGTTGTTAAGGGACTCGATTTCGTCCCGGTCAGGCGTCAAAAGCTTGCCGAACCTGGCCACCGGGGCCTCGATAAGCGCCTTGGGACCAAAAATCGCCACCCGTTTGGCTATTCCGAATAGTGGTTCATTCCCCTGCAACTCCAAACCATCTTGGTTTCCCTCCAGGATATGCCAGTGGGACAATGTCTGCTCGCGCTCAAGAATGTTGCAGGGGATGACGGTCTGGGCGAAGGGTCGGAGGTTCCGGCAGGCCAAAGCCAATTTGGTCTCAAATCTTCCCGATGGCTGTTCCGCCGTGGGCTTACGGCTTGGGTCGGTAATGATAGCCGCGGCCATGTCGTTGAACAGAAACCCCGGCTTTTCACCATCTTTCAGTCCATGTCCGGCAACCTTCAAGAATCGCATCAACTCCAGGCCGCGTATGATGCCGGACTCAATGTGCGACCACGTTGGCCGCTCGGGTGGTATGGCCAGGCGAGCCGCCAGCGCGCCAGTGAAGCAAGACATAAGGCCGTATACTCCGCCCCGGATGCCGGCACTCTCCGTCCATTCCTCCTCTAAATGCTGCGGGTCGAAGAAAAGGCTAAAACGCAATTCATTCTGACCCGAACGGGACATCCACAAGGCTCCGTCCCCGTCCAATGTGATGATGACATGTTTGGCCCGCTTCAAGTCGGTCAAAGCCGGGCTGTCTTTGACTCCGCGGACCAGATCCGCCACCGTGCGTTCCCAGGAGATGCCTTTACTGATCCGGACATCCTCCAGCCGCAAATGTTCGACCGAAAGCACCACCACCAACCGGTCGGCAAGGCTGTCTTCTTTTGTCAGATGCCGCCACAGATCACCCTGGCATAAGGGGGCCGTCATCTTCAAGATAATCCACTGCGGCGGGTCTGAGAGCGTCGTTAAGGCCCGATGCCATGTTCTAAAAGGAGTATCGAAACGATACCCGGCGGCATCGTCTTCCACCACCAAAATGTCAGGCCAAAAATCATACCCGGCGTCCTTAGGCAGGATAACCCCGGTGTCTTCGGGAAGTCCGACTGCATCGCGCAAACTGAGGGATTGCGTCAGCCGCCAGACCTTGGGTTTCTCGTCTCCGGCCTTTTTGGCGAGCTTGCGCAGGGGCTGGGGTTCCCAGAGTCCGGCCGTGGGCGGGGCGTCTATTTCTTCTTTAGCGGAGTTGTAGGCGAAACCGACCTCTAAAGAATACGGGGGGCCGCCCAGCTCTTGAGCAACGGCACTCAGAAGGCTGTGGATAATTCCGGCGCCTCCGAGGCTGACCTCCAGTCTGGCCGGAAGGCTGACAGAAAGCTGATCGCCGCCTGATCTGTCAAGGTAGAGGTTGTAGTCAAAGCTATAATCACCGGTAACCATAATCTTACAAGGTGAGCCCACAGTTATAACCTCCATAAAATACAAACATACTGTAACCTAGACTGAAGAGGTCCTCAGATGCCTGCGCGTAATTTATAATAACCCCGCTAAACACTTTCGGAAGATTTTATGACCTGGGCGGCGTCACTCTACCTGCGGCTGATATCTCTCCTACCTTCCTGCTATATAATTGCTCTTCAAAAGTCAAGAATAAAGGCGTCTAATTATGTTGACGCTGCATTGCCCGTTTTTACCCGGTAAATAAGTGGCCACAAAATCTGGATAGACTTAAAGAAGGCCCTATTGTGCCGCCCATGATCCCCCAATCTCAAATCAATTCCGATAGGTCGCCGACCCTTTATTGACATTTTGAAATTAACCGCCTACTATATGATGCTATGAGAAGACGTGGGATCTGATGACCAGAGATCACGGAGTTGGTGCAAACCTTAGCCGGAATGGAAGCACGAATAGAAGCATGAGCCAAAACGAAACACAAAGAGAGCTATTTCCGGAGGTGATGGGTATTTTTCTCCTGGGCTTGACTGTCTTTACGACCGTTAGCCTGGCCACCTTTCATCCCGATGACCCGTTGTTGTTCTCCTCCCGGGCGGCCGCGGTTGCGGTCCACAACCTGTTAGGCTCGGTCGGGGCATCTTTGTCCTGGGGGTTACTTTCGCTGATCGGATTGGGCGCCTTCTGGCTACCCGTAGTGCTTCTGCTGCTGTCCATCCGCTTCTTTTTTAATCGGCGCCTGTCCAGGCCGCTGGCCAGCAGCGTGGCCTTGATGTTGATGGTCTTGTCCACGGCGGGGATCATGGCTCTGTTTGGAAAAGACATCACCATTTGGGGTCAGAAACTGATCTCCGGCGGAGTAGTCGGGGAAGGTATTTCCCGCGTCATGGTGGGGTACATTAACCGCTTGGGGACTTTTTTGGTTCTGGGCCTGGTCTTGATCGCGTCATTCATCATCGGCACCCGGATTTCTTTGATCGGCCTGGCCGCGGCGACCTCTACGGCAGTGGCCGCCCAGGTGGAGCGGATTAGAACCAACCGGATCAAGGAACGGGAGCGAAAGATCAAGCGGGAACGCCGGGAAAAATCCCGGGTAGAGGAAATCGCCAGGCCGGAGATCGTGGAGCAGTTTACCGCCCCGACCATTGTGGAGCCGCTCCGGCGAGAGGTCAAAAAGCGCCCTCCGGAACACCAGGAGAAGTTCGACTTTGTGAAAAGCACCGGCAAGTTTACCGTGCCCCCGCTGACCCTCCTGGACATGCCCGACAATACTCAGGTGACCGTGGACCGGGACAGTTTACTGATGAACTCCCGGCTTCTGGAACAAAAGCTGAAAGATTTCGGGGTCCATGGTCAGGTGGTGGAAGTCACCCCAGGTCCGGTCATCACCATGTACGAGTTCTCGCCGGCGCCGGGCATCAAGATCAGCCGGGTGTCCGGACTGTCTGACGACCTGGCCCTGGCTCTCCGGGCGACCAGCGTCCGGATTGTGGCGCCCATACCCGGAAAATCGGTCATCGGGATAGAAATTCCCAACAACCAGCGGGAAGTCGTGGGGCTGAAAGAGATTCTACTGGACGAGGCTTTTACCGGGACCAGATCTCGGTTGACCATCGCCTTAGGTAAGGATATCATCGGGGCCCCCACCGTAGCGGATCTGGCCAAGATGCCCCACCTGCTCATCGCCGGAGCCACCGGCAGCGGTAAGAGTGTCTGCCTGAACGCCTTGATCGTCAGCATCTTGTACAACGCCACCCCGGATGACGTCCGCTTTTTGATGGTTGACCCGAAGCGGATCGAGTTGTCCATTTATGAGGGGATCCCCCATTTGCTCCATCCCGTGGTGGTGGACGCCAAAAAGGCCCACCTGGCCCTGAAATGGGCGGTAGGAGAAATGGAACGGCGGTATGAATTGCTGGCCCAAACCGGGGTGCGCAACATCACCTCTTATAATCGCAAGGTGGAGAAAGGGGAATTGCCGTCCGCCCCGGCCTTGATAGAGACCCCGGATGAGTTTCCGGAGCAAATTGAGGCCGCAGGCGAGACCGCTATGCCCGCCGGGCTAGCCAGGACAGAAGCCGAAACCGACTCCGCGGCCGATGTCCGGTTTTATGAAAAACTGCCCTTCATCGTCATAATTATCGACGAACTGGCCGACTTGATGATGGTCAGCTCCAAGGATGTGGAGGAGTCTATTACCCGGTTGGCTCAAATGGCCCGGGCGGCCGGGATCCATCTCATTCTGGCCACCCAGCGCCCTTCGGTGGATGTTTTGACCGGGATCATCAAGGCCAATTTTCCCACCCGGATCTCTTTCCAGGTCTCTTCCAAGGTGGACTCCCGGACAATTCTGGACACCATGGGTGCGGAAAACCTCTTGGGCATGGGTGATATGCTCTTTCTACCGCCGGGGGTGTCCAAGATCACCCGGATTCACGGGGCCTTCGTTTCTGAGGTAGAAGTAAAGCGGGTGGTTGATTGCTTAAAAGAACAAGGCCAACCCGCCTACGACCAGACCGTGCTGCAGGCCAGAGAAACCGATTCGGCCGAGGCCGGAGCTGAGGAATATGATGAAAAGTACGATGAGGCTGTGGCCATTGTGACCGAAACCCGCCAGGCGTCCATTTCTATGATCCAGAGACGGTTGCGGGTGGGATACAATCGGGCGGCCCGGATGATCGAAGTGATGGAGAAAGAGGGCGTGGTCGGCCCCTCGGATGGGGTCAAAGCCAGGGAGGTCCTGGCCAACCGTTTGTGAATCCTTGGTCCTCAGACCGAATCCGGAATGGCTATTGACAATGCAACAGGTTCACTCTATATTTAGTAACTACGTTGCGGGCCGGTATTTGAAAGACCCAACCAGCCTAGTTTCATAGTCAGCGCGGAGTTTCATCAGTCCATCATTTTGCCAACTTTAGGCCGGCGACACCGGATTTGGGTGACGCCGGCTGCCAACCAGAAGGAAGACACGTCAATGGTAAAAAAGCGTTTGATCACCCCGTTGTTATCTATTTTTATTCTTTGTGGCCTGGCTTCCTCGGCCTGGGCCGTGACCGCGGCTGAGGTCCTGTCCAAGATGGAACAAGCCTACCGGGATTACCAAGGATTTACCGCGAGCTATGTCCGAGAATCCAAGAGCCCGGCCGTAGCCGGCATGACGTCGAGTCGGTCGGTGTCGCAGCAGTCAACCGGGACCATCACCTTTAAGCGGCCGAGCAATCTCCGGCTTGACCAGACCAAACCCCGGAAGGAACTGCTGGTGGCCAATACCCGGACCATCTGGTGGCACCTGGAGGAGGACCGGGTGGTCAACCGGTATCCGGCCGGCACTTATTTAGATCAAGTCAAGCCGATTACCGACTTTTTTTCCGGTCTGGGCAACATGGAGGCTTCATTTAAGCTGAAGCTCAATAACTCCGACCCCGGTCTCTTTGAAGTCAATATGACTTCCCGCAAAGAAAGCGAAAACATCGACAGCATTACAGCCTGGATTTCCA
>JADFXY010000083.1:0-13461 GCA_015233355.1 Deltaproteobacteria bacterium
CTAAGACACCAGTGATACTCCGATCTTAACTGCTGAAGCGTAAGGCATTATACACTTTGGCGACTGCTAAGAACAGAGTTTCTTTCATCAATGACCCCGGGGCGGCGTTCCGGGGACAATTACTCGTTACTCGTTTCTGGTTAAAGAACCTGACATGCCGCGAGCAATGAACAGCCAGCAACAAGTGGCACCAACCATCAACAAACAACCAGCAACAAGCAACGAGTAACCAGCAACCGGTTTTTAGATAACCATTTGGGCCCGTGTTTCGTTAGGGCCGAGGGATTTGATTTCTGCGGCCAATTCTCTCATGGTCTTAGCGAAATCAATACCTTCACTCGCGCCTATCCAGGTTAGCTTGATCCGCCTGTCATCAAAGCCAAATTTGGGGAGTATTTCCTTGAGCAACTTCACCCGTCGCCGGGCCTTAAGGTTGCCGTTGATGTAATGACAGTCACCGGGGTGACAGCCGCTGATCAAGACCCCATCAGCACCTTCCAATAAGGCCTTTATCACATACTTGGGGTCGACCATGCCGGTGCACATCATCCGAATCATCCGCACATTAGGCGGATACGACAGTCGTGAAGTCCCGGCCAAATCGGCCGCGGTATAGGTACACCAGTTGCAGACAAAAGCGATGATAGTGGGCTCAAATTCCGACATCTTTGCCTCCGGCTGATAGGACGAACTTTGCCTGAAAAACACCCGAAGACGTCTCCGGGAGAGGCAAGCGTTCGGTTATAGATAGGCCTGGTTGAGCAAGCCGTTAATTTCGGCCATGACCTGATTTTCAGTGAAATGATTGATCCGGGCCGCCCCGCTGGGACAGAACCCGGCGCAACTGCCACAACCTTTGCAGAGAGTCTCGTTAACTACGGACACACGGCGGCGGGCGTCGAACTCAATGGCTGAATAGGCGCAGAGACTGATGCAAGTCTGGCATCCGGCGCAGATATTGGGATCAATATAGGACGTCGTGGGTGATACCTCGACTTTTCCCCGGGTGGTCAAGGCCAGAGCTTGGGCCGCGGCGCCTGAGGCGTGGGCGACCGTGTCGGGAATGTCTTTTGGTCCTTGACAGGTGCCGGCCAGGAAAACGCCGTCAGTAGCCGTAGTGGTCGGACCCAGCTTGGGATGCTCCTCTAGGAAGAAGCCGTCTTGGCCCAAACTTATGCCGAAGGTGCGGGCTACGTCGGCGGCGTTGTCCCGAGATTCCATGGCCGAGCATAGAATAACCATGTCCACCGGGAAGCGGAATCGGGCTCCCATCAGAGTGTCTTCGCTGATAATGATGAGCTTTCCTTTTTCCGCTTGCGAAATGGCGTCCCTGGTTATTTCCGCCGGCTTACCTCGAACAAACGTCACACCTTCTTCCTGGATCCGGCGGTAGAATTCTTCGTAACCTTTTCCATAGCATCGCATGTCGATGTAGAAGTTATATATCTTGGCCTGGTGTCCCACTTTTTCGTGAATCAAGTGCCCATACTTCAGGGCATACATGCAACAAACCCGCGAACAGTATTCATGGTAGTTGGTATCCCGGCTGCCGACACAGTGAATTATGCCGACGCTGGTCGGGGGCTGTCCGTTTCGGCATAATATTTGTCCTCCGGTCGGCCCGACCGCATTGTTCAGCCGTTCAAACTCCAGCCCGGTATACACATCCGGATACCGTCCATACCCGTACTGGACTACCGGGGTAGGATCCATAATGTCAAAGCCCGTGGCCAAAACAATCGCGCCCACTTTGACTTCCATCTCTTTTTCCCGGGCGGAATGATCTACCGCGCCCACTTCACAGGCCCGAACGCATTCCATACACTCACTACAAACGCCGCAGTTGACGCATCGGTCGGCTTCACGTTTGGCCTCTTCCTCGGTCATACCCACGGTTACTTCCTCGAATGACGAAACCCTTTGACCGACTTCGCGGTGAGTCAAACGGACTCGAGGTTGGACAGAGACATTGTCCGGTATTTCCGCCCAGTCATTTCCCGGACTCGGCACAGCCGCCTGAGTATCAGCATATTCGGCCAGATCTTCGCCATTGAGGTACCTGTCCATGGCCTCGGCCGCCCGGCGCCCGGCCGCCACAGCTTCGATGACCGTAGCCGGACCGGTGACGGCGTCTCCTGCGGCGAAGACAAATGGTACCGTCGTTTGCATGGTGTACTGATTGACGTCCAAGGATCCACGCCGGGTTATCTTCAATCCGCAACCGTCGGTCCAGGAGAGTTCCGCCTGTTGTCCGATAGCCGGAATGACCGCGTCGCACTCTATGACAAACTCTGATCCAGTTACTGGCACAGGTCGTCGCCGGCCGCTTTCATCCGCCTGGGTCAGTTGTGTTTTTGTGCATTCCAGTCCGGTGACGCGGCCATCTTGACCGATAAGACTTTTGGGGGCTGTCAGGTACAGCAACTTCACACCTTCGGCCAACGCATCTTCAATTTCTTCAGCGTAAGCCGGCATTTCTTCTCTTGATCTGCGGTAGGCCAGGGTGACTTCCCGGCAACCTAACCGGAGGGCGACCCTGGCCGCGTCAATGGCCACATTTCCACCGCCAATGATAATTACTCTGTCGCCAGGCTTCTTGTCGCTCCCCAGATTGGCTTCTTTAAGAAAAGCTACAGCATCGATTACGCCGTAAAGCTTATCCTCGCCGGCTAAACCCATTTTTGATCCCACATGGGCCCCGACGCCTAAAAAAACAGCGCCAAAACCTTGCTCCTTAAGATCATCTATAGAAAAATCCACACCCAATCGTTGGTTGACCCTGGCTTCAATACCCAGGCTGAGAACGTAATTAATTTCTTTGTTCAACAAGTCGGGTGGTAGACGATAATCGGGGATGCCGACTCGAAGCATACCGCCCAGAACAGGCAGGGCTTCAAAGATGGTCACTTGATAGCCATTCAACCGGGCATAATAAGCCACCGTCAATCCGGCCGGGCCGGACCCGATTACCGCAATCTTCTCAGGGCGGTCGACAATTTCCGGTTTGGGCAGTCGGTCAAGATCGACCCGGTCGGACGCAAACCGTTTCAAATCCCTGATGGCCAGCGGGTGATCCACATTGGCTCGCCGGCATTGGGTTTCACATGGATGAGGGCAGACCCGGCCCAGTGTTCCAGGCAAGGGCAACCGCTCCATGATGAGCTGCACCGCTTCTTGATACTTCCCCTGTCGAATTAGTTGGACATACCCTTGAACATTAATCCCGGCCGGGCAGGTGATCACGCAAGGGGCCCGGTCTTTTTTCTCGATGCAAAAAGTCAATGGGACAGCCTGCGGAAAGGAGCGATAAGTCGCTTTTCGGAGACTCAGGTTTTCGTCGAAGGAGTTGGGCATGGTCACCGGGCAGGCTTCCGCGCATAAACCGCAGCCGGTGCATTTGTCCTCGCGGACATAACGTGGTTTGCGTCGGATCTTTACATTAAAATTGCCTATATATCCAGTAATCTCTGAAACTTCACTGTATGTAAGAAGTTCAATGTCGGGCGATTGCCCCACAGCCACGGTCTTGGGTGTGGAAATACAGGCGGCGCAGTCTAAGGTCGGAAAAGTCTTATCAAACTGGACCATATGCCCGCCGATGGAGGGATCTTTTTCCACCAGGTAGACCTTCCGGCCCGCCTTAGCGATGTCCAAGGCCGTCTGAATCCCCGCGATGCCCGCGCCGACCACCAGGGTGTCGGGATGGACTTTAACTTCCCGGGCCTCCAGGTGATGATGGAAATTGACTCGGCTAACGGCTGCGGCGGACAAGGTCTTGGCTTTGCTTGTAGCTTCATCACCGGATTCCGTCACCCAGGAGCAATGCTCTCTGACGCAGGCCATTTGAAAATAGTAAGGGTTTAATCCGGCCCGCCGGCAGGCGGTTTGAAAAGTTTTTTCGTGGAGCCTGGGCGAGCAGGAGGCCACCACCACCCGGTTCAGCCCAAGCTCTCGAATATCTTTCTGGATCATCTCCTGGCCGGGATCAGAACACATGAATTTGTAGTCACGGGCGACCACCACGTTCTTGAGTCCGCGTATAAATTTTGCTACTTCATCCGTGCGCACTTTGCCCGCAATGTTTGTACCGCAGTGGCAAATGTAAAAACCTATTTTCTTGGCCATGACGCCGCCTCATTAATGACAATTAGGAGTATTCGTCAACATCCGACTTCCGTTCGTTCAGGCCTTGGGTTCAAAAAAACCTTTCAGAATTTGCAGAAGCTCATCGGATTCGACTGGTTTTTCTATGTATACTTCCGGTGCGGGCAAAACAGTCCCCTGGTAGGTATCGAGCATTTTTTGGGAATGGTTGAAGGTTTTTTGGGCCACCGCTGAAACGACAATAACCGGTATGTTCTTAAGGCGTTCGTCGGTTTTGAGGTCGCGGTACAATTGGACACCGCTCTCTTGGGGCATCATAATGTCCATGACGACGGCATCGGGCTTATTCTCCCGAATTTTTTTAAGCGCCTCCAAGCCGTTTTCGGCAGTAATCGGACGATAGCCGTTGGTTTCCAAAAGGGTGCTGACAAAAGTCCTTACGTCTAACTCATCGTCGACCACCAAGATTCTTTTCCTCATGGTCAATCCCTCCTTATCTGATATATAACGGGTTGTCGTTGGGGTCGATTAGCCTGCTCATCCCGGTAGCGTGAAGTGGGCCGTGGGATTCCGAATGGCCATAACATGGCAATGGGCGCGTCGAGCCACGTTCTCCACAGTGCTTCCAAACTCCTGTCGGTCCAGCTCGGACCGGCCGGTTGCCCCCAACACAATGAGATCGACATTTTGTTTCCTGGCGTATCTGACTATTTCCACAAAAGGATGACCCGGTCTGGCGTCGTAAGTCACGTCTGGGCAACTTTTGAGCAAGCTGCCGTAGCGGCTTTGCAAATCCACTTTGGCGCGGTCGATCAGTTCTTGATTAACGAAACCCTCTTCGTCTTTTTCCAAGTATTCATCGACTACGTTTCTCATGTAGCGATAGCCTGAGTGCAGCACATGAAGGACATACAGCTTGGCCTGATAACGTTGAGCCAGATCAGCGGCATGATAACAGGCCATTTCCGCTTCTTCCGAGAAGTCGGTGCAGTATAGAATGCTCTTATAGGTAATCATTGGAACCCTCCTTTCTGGCAGCTTTTCTGTAGTGGAGTTTCTGAATAAGGATAAGTTATCCCGAAAAAGAGGATCAGCGCGAATAACCGGCCGAAACCCTGGGAAACAAGTTTACTTGAGACACCCCGGCAACGATGCGCAATATACAGATGCTCAAGAAGTCGGTACGTACCGGATGGGAGAACAGGATAGAGTTAGTCGCGCTCGGGCAGGCAAATGGAAAAGACGGCTCCGTGCCCCGGCTCAGACTTAGCCTCCAGCAATCCATTGTGCTCCCTGACTATTTTTTCCACATTCAACAGCCCCAACCCGGTTCCGGCGGCACCTTTGGTGCTGAATAATGTCGTAAAAAGCTTATCTCGGTCGGCATCAACTATCCCGCAGCCGTTGTCTTCCACCTCAAAATAGACGGCCCAGCCTGGGCGTTGGCCAATTCGAAGGATCACCCGGCCGTTGCCATGACCGCATATTTCGGGCCGCGTAGCGTCAATGGCGTTGTTGACCAGGTTGGTCAGGCATTGGTGCATTCCGTCCACGTCCATGGCCACCGAGTCCAGGCAATGATCATCCTCAATCAGGAGTTTGACGTTAAATTCTTCAGCCCGGGATTTCATCAAGTCCACCACTTCGAGGGCCAATTCTTTGGGGTGGACACAACTGTATTCCGGAGTCCGCTCTTTGCAATAGGTCAACATGTCCATCGTCAGCGTCGAGACCTTGGCAATATTGCGTTTAACCATGTCCCAGCCGTTTTTCAGATAATCGTTTCTTCTAAGCTCAAGGCCCTTATCAACAACGTACACGCCACCCTTTAGCCCGGCCACAATGTTCTTGATCGCATGAGCCATACCGGCCACAGATTCTCCTGTGGCGGCCAGCCGTTCCGATTGGATAAGTTGACTTTCCAACCGTCTTATTTCACGAATATCTTGAAAAAAAACAACACAGCCGACTATGTTCGACTCTTGCTTCAAGGTAACCCCGGCTAATCGAACAGGGATGGATTCTTGGGTTTTAGAATAGATCATCGTGTTAATGTGAGAAGCGACGATATCTTCCCGGGTCCGGGGTGGCTCAAAACAGGCAATCCAACGATCGACTACTTCAGCCGGAAAGATATTACCCAGCTTCAGCCGGCCCACCACATCATCCGCGCTGTACCCGGTTAACCTCTGGGCACTACTATTGATAATTATAATTCGGCCATGTTCATCCGCTGCCACGATTCCATCAAGCGAGTTATCAATCAAGTTGGCCTGAAAGGAGCTGATCTTGGCCAATTCGGCCGTTGCGGCGGCGACTTTTTGTTCTAATTGATTGGCATGAGTTCTAATTTGACGTTTTAGGGTCAGCTTCTCCTTAGCTCTTCTCAACGCCACGGTCAATGCTTCGTCATGAATTGGTTTAGTAATGAAATCGGAAGCATCTAATTGCAGGGCTCGAATGGCCGCCTCAATATCTCCGTGGCCGGTGATCATAATCACCTCGGTGTCGTTTTGGGATTCTTTTATCCGGCTTAGAACCTCGATTCCATCCATCTCCGGCATTTTGATATCAGTAATGACAATGGATGGGGTGTGCTGATAGTACAATTGTAGACCACTTAATCCATCCTCGGCTTCGATGACTTGATACCCGGCGTCAGCCAGAATGATTTGCATCACTTTTCGAATCCCGTCCTCGTCATCAATGAGCAAGATGCGGCGGTCGGTATCTTTGGTGCGATCATTATCTTTCAGATTATTAGCCATGGGTTAATCCGATGCGGGAAAAAGGATGATGAACGTTGTTCCTTGGTCCGGCCGGCTGTCCACTTCAATGGAGCCGTCGTAGTCGCTGACGATTCCAAAACTGATTGATAAGCCCAAGCCGGTTCCTTTGCCTATGGGCTTGGTGGTGAAGAACGGTTGAAATATTTTTTCCTTTAGCTCAGAGTCCATTCCAATTCCGGTATCGGTAATACTAACCACGATTTTTCCGCTTATTTGATAAGACGACACTGTCAGTATTTTTTTATATTCATAATTTTTTAGCCTGGATTCCTTTTCGTCCATCGCATCCTTAGCGTTGAGGATGATGTTCAGAAACACTTGTTCCAGCCGATTCAGATCACCTTTGACAGGCGGCAAATTTTCATCCAGGTTCAAAACCACCCTGACTTTATTTACCTCCATCTGCCGGCCCAGCACGGTGAAAACTCCACGAATGCATTCGTTTAGCTGAACATTTACTTTCTTTTCCCCGGTTTTACGACCAAACATCCGGAGCTGGTTGATAATCTTGGAGGCCCGATCCACCTGGCTGTCCATCTCCTCAGCCAGGGTTTTTAGAATATCAGGCGATACAGACTCACATCTGGATAATTTCTTGATCAGAAAACTTGATGATGTCTTGATCACGGACAACGGTTGGTTAAGTTCATGGGCTATACCGGCGGACATCTCACCTAATGTGGCCATTTTACCGGCTTGAACAAGGGCTTGCTCATTTCTTAGATATTCCGTTACATCTGCAGTAGTGGCAATGACCGTATCCAGACCTGAGTACCGGACGCAGGAGAATCTTATATCGACGATGATCTGTTGATTGCTCTTGGTCCGATGATGTACCTTGAATATGACATTCTTCTGGGCCAGGGAGGCCTGCCTGAGCCGGTCCCATTCGTCGGGGTCGGCCAACTCCAAGAAACTTTTTCCCACCAATTCTTGCTCGGTGTACCCATATTCCCGTAAGGCCCGTTCATTGGCGTCGAGAATCTCCAGCGTTTCCCGGTTAAAAACGAAGATGGGATGGGGGTCGTTGTCAAAGAGCATCCGGTAATTTTCTTCCGAACGTTTGAGTTCCTCCTCAAGCAGCCGGACGTGGGTAATGTCGGTGGACATTTCCATAGCCTCGATCACATGACCCAACTCATCATAAATCGGCGCCGTCTGAACCAAAAGATAGGCTGTTTTACCGCCCCTATGTCTGACAACTTCTTCGCTGAAATGCGGGAGCCCATCTTGAAAGGTCTTCTCTACACTGCACGGCTCGCATTTACTGTCTCGGCCCTTATAGACCCAGTAACAGTGTTCACCAAGCCGATGCCCAAATCGTTCAATGAACATGCGGTTTGCTTTCACCAGCCGGAATTCTTTATCCTGGACGCTGATTTGACATGGAGCCTGTTCAAAAAGGGTTTGGTACTCTTGCTTAGTCGTCAATAACGCCTGGGTGTAATCTTGAATATTTCGGCGCAGAAGCTCAATGGAAATGATTGGGGGCCTGATTTCATCATCTATCGTTGACATGATGGTTTGACCATATTTAGATTGTCCTTTTGAGAGCAGCCCCTTTTGTCATTTCGAACGAAGTGGGAAATCCTAAGACTCCTCACCTTCGTTCGGAACGACCGCGACGTCTACTGCAAGGTGTAGTAAGGAGTTCTGTCCTTAAATATTCTGGTGATGATCCCTTCTCCGACCAGATCTTTCAGACAGTCCAATACTTGCTGTTTCTCTTCCTTTAAGGACTGCACAATTTCTTTCAATTCAAAGACCTTACGCTGGTCTCGCATGAAGTTGACAATTTCGGTCCGGACAAACTCTTCAGTCAGCACATCAGACAAGGTCACATCGTAAGCGATGGCGTTACGTTGGTCCGTGGGGTAAGCGGTCTCCCAAGGTCTGCGGAGACTGGCGCCCAGCACCCATCTGACTCGGGCGTTATTCAATGTATCGTATACGGCTTTGAGTCTGGCTTTCATGTCGTCATCCCGCCGGATCGGCCCCAATTTGTCCATCAGGGAGACAAAGCTTTCCACGGTCTTGACATACTGGCCGGGATTATTCAAATCGGTATGGGCCAAGCTGATCCGTTGGCGGTCGATACCGACCAGCGATAAGAGCTTCTTGATCATCAACACCCGGCTCCAGGTGTGGTCCAGTCCGTAACTGTGATGACACTCTTCCGGCGGACATCCGATCAGCAAGACCCCGTTGGCGCCTTCCATAAACGCCCGGCCAATTACGGCAGGGTCGAGCTGTCCGATACATCCTGCGGGCAACAGGTAGAAGCGGTCTGAATACTTCAAACCCTTTATCCCGGCGTGGTCGGCCGCGGCCGCGCCACCCCAGTTGCAGCCGAAGCCCATACACTCGTTTTCGGTCAGGCTCTGAGCCAACGCCGCCACACGGGCTTCACGCTGGGCAGTGGAGTTATTCTGGAGAGTCAAGGCATGATATGGACAAGCGGCAGCGCAGGTCCCGCCTCCCGTGCAGACCATGGGGTCCACCGACCTGGGAATGTTGCCTCCCAGACCTTCCACAGGTTCGATTCCGCCGCAGTCGCAGATTTCCCGGCACAGCCCGCATCCGATACATTTGCTTCGATCCACCGTGCAGACCATGCGCGGCGCATACAGTTCACCGGCCTTGGCCAGTTGAGCAATTTCGACCGCTTTCTGGGCAGCGCGATGCCCTTGACGTAAAGTTTCCCGCAAGTCACAAGGTTGCCGGGCGGACCCAGCCATAAATTTCTCGTCTAAACCGACCTGTTCCGGCCTGACCATCTGCGGGTTCCGCTTCAGGAATTCACCTTCTTTTACATGGAGTCCCAGAATCTCGGCGACCTTGATTTGCTCCAGTCCCGGGTAACGTTTCGGTGACAGAACCAGTTGATCCCAGGAGATTTCTCTCTCGATCTGATCATCGGGATCGTTATAGGTGACGTATCCCATCTGGACGGTGGGACGAATCTCCCCATCGTAAGGAATCCAGTCAATTTTCAGCTCTCGGGCCTTAACCCGTTCAGCCGCGCTTAAGGGCGGCTTTATTTTGTTGTTATACAAAATTGATACTTGGGCCTGAACGCAGTGCTCCTTTATGTGGCGGGCGATGTTCCAGGCGGTTTTGGCTGAAAGGTAAGCGTACGGCCGGGCGGTTTCCAGGTCGTTGATCCAAAAAACGATTCGATGGGTCGGGGCGCCGTGAAGCCAGATTTGCTCCTCGATTTCGGTGTGACAAAGCACCTTGACTCCATCGTGTCCGAAGTCGGAGCCCTGGTTTTGCATTTCGCCATCCAAGGCGGCGATTATTGCTCCGACCTGGTAAATTCTGGGAGGATGATCACCTTCGGCGGCAAAGGTCACCGTGTAGTCCCCTACCCGGCCTAACACCTTTTCCAGTTCACCCACCGAAATTCTTTTGATAAACGGGCTCTCATCCACTTCCTGCATGATCTTCATCAAGCGATCATGGGACTCCCGTTCGCCGGGATAGCGTTCATGGAGCATTCTGATTTCATCTTCAATCTCTTCAGTCTGAACGGCGATGATGGTATCCACTTCATGGCGGAGCAGCTCTTGTGCGGCGGCAAAGGTGGCGATGCCTCCCCCCAAAATCATGACCGGACCGTTGAACTCCACTTTGGTTTTGGGCGTCAAGACCAGGGCCTCCAGCCCGGCTACAGCCGATTTAACCAGCTTGGCGCCTTTAGCCGCTAGAGCTGCCGGCGAGCCATCATTAACCGAAGCCACATAGTCACGAATATTGACCACATCGATCTGACCTTGATCCAATCCGGCATCCAGCAATTCTTTTTCGAACTTCTTAAGCATAATTCGGGGCTCGCACCCAGCCACCACCAGCCGGTTTATCTGGTTAGCCGCGATTAATCGGCGGATTTCATGCAGCCCTGGAGATAGACAAGGGAATGGGATGATTTCAACCAGAGTCGCGCCGGTGTTCTCTTTGAGTTCTTGGGTCAGCAGCTCCAAATCAACCTTGGGGGCGATCTTATGGCCACATTCGCAAAGAACGACCCCAATCCGCGCCTCGTTGGAAGTTGTTATCGGATTATTAGTTGCGGCATTCATAATTCACCCTCCTTCAGTGGGCATGGCCGTGGCCGGTACGTTCCGACACATTGCCTCGAACCATGTTCAATCTGGCCTGCATAGCCCCGGTGGGACAAACGGTGACGCACGAACCACAGGCTACGCAGGCATTGTTGGGAACCATATATGGAGTGGTCACCTGTTTGTTCACCCCACGGGAACCAAAGCTGATCGCCCTGACTCCGACAACTTCTTCGCACACCCGGACACACAGCCCACACAGCAGGCATTGTTCAGTCGGGCGGTCTATCTTGAATCTGGTTGAGTTTACCCCGTATGCCTCGGCCAGGGCCCGAATTTCCTTAGAGGCTGGGCATTCGGCCAACAACATTTCCAATATCCATCGCCGCACGTTATTCACTTTGGCCGTAGAAGTTGAAATCTGCAGACCTTCTTTCACCGGGTAAAGACAGGAAACCACTATCTTGGACCAGTTGCCTTCTTTTGCTTCGACTACGCACAGCCGGCACCCCCCGTTGGCCTGGACAGCCTCATGGTAGCACAGGGTGGGGATGTGAATATGATGATGCCGGGCCGTCTCTAAAACCGTCCAGTCTTCCTTCGCCTGGACCGGCTGCCCGTCAATGACCAGAGAGACCAGGCCGTCCGTCTTTTCTTTTATATCGCTCATAAATTCACCTCATTAGGCCACGTTGATCGCCCCGAATTTGCAGGATTCCAGGCACATGCCGCACCTGACACACGCCTCGCCGTTAATGGAATGCGGCGTCTTGGTCTCGCCGGTAATACAGCCCTGGGGACAATTGCGGACGCATAAACCGCATCCGGTGCATTTGTCTTTGTCAATGGAATAAGTGATCAAGGACTTACAGACTCCAGCCGGGCACCTCTTATCAATGATATGGGCTAAGTACTCGTCTCTGAAATATTGAATGGTGGTCAGCACCGGATTGGGGGCGCTCCCGCCCAGGGCGCATAAGGCCCCGTCTTTGATGGCCTCGCCCAGACTTACCAGTTCATCAAGTTCTTCCACAGAGCCTTCACCCCTGGAGAACCGGTCCAAAAATTCGACCATCCCTTTCAGTCCCAACCGGCAAGGAAGGCATTTGCCGCAAGATTCTTCCTCCAGGAAATGGAGGAAATAGCGGGCCACATCCACCACACAGTCACTGTCATCCATGACGATCATACCGCCGGAACCCATCATGGAGCCAATTTTGGTCAGAGAGTCAAAGTCCACCGCCACGTCTTTGAGGCTATAAGGAATGCATCCGCCGGAAGGTCCACCGGTTTGAACAGCTTTGAAGTGATCTTTGCCGGGCACTCCGCCGCCGATATCTTCCACAATCCGGGACAAAGGCACACCCCTCGGAACTTCCACCAGGCCGACGTTCTTGACTTTACCGACTAAGGAAAACGCCTTGGTTCCGGGGCTGTTGGCCGGACCAATATGGGCATACCAGTCGCCACCCTTTTCTATGATCACCGGTATGTTGGACAACGTTTCCACATTGTTCAAAACCGTGGGCCGTCCCCACAACCCCCGTTCCACCGACCGGATGTATTTAGCCCGCGGCTCTCCGGCTTTGCCCTCAATGGAACTGAACAGCGCGGTGGACTCGCCGCAAACGAAAGCCCCTGCCCCGCGGTTGATTTGGACATCGAAATCAAAACCGGTCCCCAAAATATTTTGGCCCAGCAGACCCAACTCGCGAGCCTGGTCAATGGCTCTTTTCAGGTTCTTCACGGCAATGGGGTATTCCGTCCGGACATAGAGGAAGCCCTGACTGGCCCCCACAGCGTAAGCCCCGATCAGCATTCCTTCTAAGACAGCATGGGGATCGCCTTCCATGATAGCCCGGTCCATAAAGGCCCCTGGATCACCTTCCTCACCATTGCACACTATCTAGACCATCCCAGGGCTTTTCTTGGCCGCATTCACTGCTCATCGCCATTTACGTCCGGGGGGGAAACCGGGCCCCGCAGCCCGGATAACTCAAGTTCCTTTACGACATCCTCGGGTTTCATCGTGGACAGGGCTTTGGCTGCCGCCATGTAAGCCCCGTTAATAATTGCATCCTCAAGCAGGATAGGATCAATCAACCCCAAGTTCCGTGTGGCAATCTTTTGTTGCCCGGCATAAAAGGGAATTTCCGAAGCTGTCTGATACTGGATGCCGTTTTCGCGGTATAACAACCGATCTACGGCCTGACCCTTGATCAACGTTTGATCCACGATTTCCTGGACATCCTCGGGCTTCACCTGGGCATAAAAAAGACCCGATGGGTCCAAGTTAACCAGTGGGCCTAATTTGCAGAATCCATGACAACCCGTTTCCTTGATCAGAGGTTTAACATCTGCTTGCAGCCCTCTGTCTTTATTTGCCTTTTTGAGGGCACCCGCCACTTTGTCGGCCCCTTGGGCCAAACACCCGGGACCGAGGCAGACTCTGACCACCGGCCGGCTGGAGTCTTGACCCGCCGTCAGTCGGTTTCTCAGCGCTA
>JADFXY010000084.1:0-13330 GCA_015233355.1 Deltaproteobacteria bacterium
CGCTGATGAAGCAATTGATGAAACCGGCCTTGCAGGAAATGAAAAGAAATATTGACGATGACTGGCGCCGGTCTCTCCAGATCCTGTCGTTGCTGCAACGGGAAGGTCGGTTCGTCGATTTCTTAAACGAAGATCTGGAAAACTACGATGATTCCCAGATTGGGGCGGCGGTCCGGAGTATCCATGAAAATTGCCGCCAGGTCTTGAACAAATGCGTCACCCTGGTTTCAGTAATCAACCAAGAAGAAGGGGAAGAGGTGACCGTCCCGCCTGGGTTTGACGCCGGCAGTATAAATCTGACCGGTAACATTCCGAACCAACCACCGTTCCGAGGCATACTGCAACACCGCGGCTGGCGGGTTTCCCGGTTGGAATTGCCCAGCCTGTCCGGAACTACCGACCCGGGCATCATCGCCCCGGCCGAGGTTGAAATTTGATAACCAGGCGGCAAGGCTTTACCAGCCCTATCCCCGGCCGGTCTCCAGGCTCAACAGAAACAAGTCAATAATTATGAAAGGATTCATCCCTTGTCTGATCCCACATATATCATAGGTATCGATTTGGGTACCACCAACAGCGTGGTGGCCTATACAGAGGCCCGGATAGATGAAGGTGAAGAACCCAACATTCAGATATTCAAGGTGCCGCAACTGGTCGGTCCGGGCTCCATTGCCGATAGAGATATGCTGCCTTCTTTTGTGCTGTTGCCTGGACCACACGATGTCCCCCAAGGCGCGCTGGCCCTACCCTGGAATCCTCGAAGCGCCATGGCCGTAGGTGAATTTGCCCGCGACCGCGGGGCAGAGATTCCTCAACGTCTGATCGCCTCCACCAAATCCTGGCTCTGTCACACCGGGGTGGATCGAAACAAACCGATTCTTCCGTGGGAGTCTCCAAGTGATGGACAAAAGCTGTCGCCGGTAGAGGCTTCGGCGGCCATCTTGCAGCATATTAAAGACTCCTGGAACCACGTCATGGCCCAAAATGACAACCAGTTGCTCTTTGAAAATCAAGAGGTCTTTCTGACGGTTCCAGCCTCCTTTGACGTTGTGGCCAGAAATTTGACCGTCCAGGCGGCCGAAATGGCCGGATTCCCCCAGGTCACCTTGCTCGAAGAACCACAGGCCGCTTTTTACGCCTGGATTGACACGACCAAAGAAAGATGGCGGAAAAAAGTCAGAGTCGGTGACTTGATTCTAGTCGTGGACGTCGGTGGCGGCACCAGTGACTTCAGTCTGATCAAAGTCTCCGAAGTGGACGGAGAGTTGGCCCTGGAAAGAATCGCGGTAGGCGAGCACCTGCTGGTGGGCGGGGACAACATGGACCTGACCATGGCCTATTCCGTGGCGGCCCGCCTGGCTGCCCAGGGACGCAAGCTTAACCCGTATGAAATGCGGGGATTATGCCACGGCTGCCGCCAGGCCAAGGAATACCTGTTCAACAATCGGGAGGCCATGTCCTATCCGGTGACCATTCTCGGCCGTGGCCGAAGTCTGATCGGGGGGACGCTCAAGGTTGAGTTGACTCGCGCCGAGGTGGAACAAGTTCTGACCAATGGCTTCTTTCCTGAATGCGACAGCCAGGTCCGGCCGCAACAACAACGCCGCACCGGAATGCGGGAAATGGGCCTATCCTATACATCGGACCCGGCCATCACCCATCATCTGGCCCAGTTCCTGAATCAACAACGAACGGCAGACGGAAACGGAGAAACCGGCCCGGCCCGGCCCACCGCAGTCTTGTTCAACGGCGGGGTGATGAAGGCCCAGACGCTCCGGGATAGGGTGCTCGATGTTCTTTCCTCCTGGGTACCAGTGGACGAAACGACCGGCGTCCGGGAAATAGTCAGCCGTGATTTTGACTTAGCCGTGGCCCGAGGAGCCGTCTATTATGGTCTGGCCCGCCGTGGCACCGGCATCCGAATCCGCGGCGGTTTGGCCAAAACGTATTATATCGGGGTGGAAGCCGCCTTGCCCGCGGTGCCTGGAATGCCGGTGCCGATCAAAGCCTTGTGCGTCGCTCCCTTTGGCTTGGAAGAAGGAACCGAGGCGGTGGTGCCGGACAAAGAATTCGGTTTAGTTGTCGGTGAACCGGTCAAATTTGATTTTCTGGGTTCCTCCACCCGGCGTCACGACCACATCGGCATGGTCGTGGATGACTGGGAGGGAGAGATCGAACAGATTACCACGGTAGAGGCTCATCTCGAAGGCGAAATGGGCACCGTTATTCCAGTGACGCTGGAGATCAAGGTAACGGAAGTGGGCGTCTTAGAACTATGGTGTGTTTCTCAGCAGGACGACCGCCGGTTCAAACTAGAATTTAGTGTCCGGGAAAAAGACAGTTATGACAATGGCTACTGACATGTTGCGGGTTGCGGGGAAGTCTCATTGACTTAAGGGGGCGGACAATCGCTCTAATTCCTTAAAATAGTCCATTCTTTATAAGCCCTGAAAGGGCGAACTAGGTTAGCCCAGCGGCAACGCCCTGGGTTTCGATGTACCACCACATTTCAACTCCTGACGGCGTCATAGATGGACCTCTCAACTGCTCGATATATTATTGGCATCGATTTGGGGACGACTAATTCCGCGGTGTCCTGCATCGACCTGCTGGATGAAAATGCCGCCAAAGCCCGGCCGGCAATTTTTCAGATTCCTCAATTTTCCGGACCTGGAGAGATATCCCGGCTTAACACCCTGCCCTCTTTTCTTTACCTGCCCGGCCAACATGAGATAAATCCAGAGGCCGTGATTCTGCCGTGGCCTTCGGATAGTTCCGGAATAGTCGGAGCCTTTGCCCGGGACCAGGGAGCCAAGGTGCCAAAGCGGATGGTCTCTTCGGCTAAAAGCTGGCTGTGCCACGGTAAAGTCGATCGACGCGCGGCCATTCTCCCTTGGGGTGCGGAAGAAGACATCCCGCGGGTGTCCCCCATTGCCGCTTCGGCCGCGTACCTGCACCATATCCGAGCCGCCTGGAATTATTATCAAGCCGAAAACGAAGACAATTACCTGGAAAAACAGACGGTCGTCATTACCGTCCCGGCCTCGTTCGATGAAGTGGCCCGGGATTTGACCGTGGAAGCCGCCACCCAGGCCGGAATTAAAAACATCACCTTATTGGAAGAACCATTAGCCGCTTTTTACAGTTGGCTGACGGTCCATGAACAAGATTGGGACCGCTTTGTCCGGCCGGGCCAATTGATTTTGGTCTGCGATGTGGGCGGGGGCACTACGGATTTCACTCTCATCACCCTGCGGGAGCTTGACGGGAAACCCATCTTCGACCGCCTGGCTGTGGGCGATCACCTGATTCTGGGCGGGGATAATATGGATCTGGCCCTGGCCCGGCGTTCGGAGGCCCGGCTGCAAAAAACACCTTCCGGTTCATTAAGCCTGCATCGCTGGCAAGCTTTGTGCCATCAGTGCCGGGCGGCTAAGGAAAACATCCTGAGCGGGCTCGCGGAATCAAAAACCATTACCCTGGTTGGCGGGGGCCGCCGTCTCATCGCCGAAACCATGTCGACCACGATTGACCGGGCTGAGGTGGAAGAGGTTCTCCTGGATGGCTTTTTCCCCGTAATCAAGTCGTCTGATCCCATCGAGGCGAAACCTCGCGGGGGTATAACCGAGTTTGGCCTGCCCTATGCCCAGGATCCGGCCATCACCCGGCATCTGATCCAATTTTTGCAGCGGCACCAAGATGATGTGGCCCAGACCTTGGGCCGGAAAACCGCCCAGCCCGACTTGATCCTGTTTAACGGGGGCGCCCTGAAGCCGGCCATTGTGCAAGCCCGAATCCGGGAAGCCATCCGGAACTGGTACGGCGTGGAAGACCAGTCGGCTCCAGCCGTCTTGCATAACGCGGATCTGGACCTGGCTGTGGCCCTGGGCGCGTCCTATTACGGCCTGGTCAAAAGGGGCCATGGTGTCCGCGTGGGCAGTGGAGCCGCCCGGTCATATTACCTGGGTGTGGGCCGGGCTAAATCGGGCGCGGCCAAAACCGGCCGGAAGGACATGGCCATCTGCCTGGTTGAACGGGGTATGGAAGAAGGCAGCAAGATCGAAATTCAGGATAAGACATTTCAGGTTTTGGCCAATCAGCCGGTTAGCTTTGATCTTTATAGTTCCAGTTTTCGGACCGGAGACCGGGTGGGCGATGTCATTTCCGTGGATGATACCCTGACCGCCATGCCCCCTATTCTCACCGTCATTCAATTCGGGAAAAAAGCCCAGGAGACCTCTGTTCCGGTCAAGGTCGAGGCCGGACTGACCGAGGTCGGGACGCTGGCCCTGTGGTGCCGGTCCATCCGGAGCAATCACCGCTGGCGGCTACAGTTCCAGCTTCGGGTGATGGAATCGATCGGGACGCTTTCGGACGCCATGGTCTTTGAGGAATCCACGGTCGACCGGGTCCTGGAAATAGTCCGAGACGTCTTTTCGGACCGGGCCCGGAGCGCCGCGGCTGAAAAAGGTACAGATATTCCCCCCGAAGGTCTGGCCCAGGCCATTGTCGGTCTGGTCGGGCGGTCCAAGGAAAAATGGCCCCTTAATTTTCTGCGCCGGTTGGCGGATCAACTCATATCAGTCTCGGTGGCCCGAAAAATTGGTCCGGACCATGAAGGCCGCTGGTTGAATCTTCTGGGATACTGTTTGCGTCCCGGATTCGGCGACGCCTTAGACGAACATCGGATTCAAAAGTTGTGGAAGATTTACCGGGAAGGGCCGATCAACGCCAAGAACGTTCAGGTCAGGTCGGAATGGTGGGTCATGTGGCGACGGGTGGCCGGGGGCCTGAATGCCACCCAGCAACGACAAATCATGAATGACCTGGCCGGACTCCTCAAACCGAAAAGGGGCGGCGAAAAGATCCGACTGACACCCCAGGAGCACATGGAAATCTGGATGGCCACGGCCAACCTGGAACGGTTACCGGTGCCTGAAAAAATTACCTGGGGCCGAATGCTGGTGGATGACCTGAGCCCCAAGAAAAGCCGGCCGCAGTATTGGTGGTCGCTGTCCCGAATCGGCGCTCGGGAACCACTCTACGGGCCGGTGGATTTGGTCGTGCCGTCCGATGAAGTGGCCGACTGGATTGATACTATTCTATCCAAAACCTGGCGCAATCCCAGAATCACCGGCCAGGCCCTGGCTCAGTTGGCCCGCCTGACCGGAGACCGCAAACGGGATATGGATCCGGACGTAATCAAGCCAATCATCGACTGGCTCCGCCCCCATGACTGGTCAAAGCCATTGATCAAGGTGCTTCATGAAGTTATCCCCATCGCTCCCCAGGAAGAAAGCGCCATTTTCGGGGAGTCCCTTCCGGCCGGACTAATCCTGCATTTAGACCACACATTGAAATAACAGCCAATTATCGCATTTGCGTTGTGCTTAGCCACCAATTGAATCCGTAACTAAAATCGGAAAACTGAGTCAGCCCCTCACCAGTGTGACCATAACCCCGTCCTCAAGAGTTAAGCCTTCAAACCGGCTGGAAGACTGGAACTCAGCCCCGGTCAATCCGGAGATCCATTAATGTTACGGCAGGGTGAACTCTGAGATCGTTTCCGAATTATCAAATAATTGTCACTGTATTGTCACAATAAGATGGTACGTTTCGATTGGTTTTTTAGTACCCCTCAATAGGAGTACTCACTCATATTCGGTCAACAAAATCGAAGAGGTGTAAGATGGCGTCCTTGAACATTGTTTGGGAGAAAGAGGAACCCTGCTCCAACTCGCTCGGTTTCAACCTGACAACCTCCTCCGGATTGCCCCTTCATGATTACCTTGATTCATTACAAGGCGTCAACATCATTGATGTGGTAATCAACGAATATAAACTTTTTGAGAACCTGTACGGACATCAATTTATTAAAATGATCGAAGAGATATTTAATAACTCACTTCATGAGGCTATCTCCTCTTTGGCCATTGACGCCGACAAACACACGGATATCCTGACTCTTCCCTATGGGGAATATCTCATCCTGTTCCCCGGCGGCTCGGGGCAAGTGGTCAATCTGGCCAACCAGGCCCTGGCATTGAAATCTCAAATCCAAATGGAATTAAATAAGAAAGTCATCCAATTAACCGGTCAGAGAATAAATCTGGGCATCGGGTATGCTGTTTCGGACGAAAGTGATGATTGGCAAAGGCGCAGGAGGCGCTATTTAAAGGCGATGAACGACGCCAGGTGTGGGGCCCTCAAAAATCTTGACACAATAGAACTGGAGGTGGCCCATCAGTTTCGGAAAATCCTGGAATCGGGCCGTATAGAAGCCCATTATCAGCCTATTTTTGATATGACTTCCGGATGTATCATGGGCTGGGAAGCGTTAAGCCGGGGTCCCAAGGGTACGCCCTTCCATTCGCCTTTGATGTTGTTTGATTTGGCGGAGGAATTGGGACTCCTGTTTGCCCTCGAAAAAGTATGCCGGGAAACGGCGATTGCAAATTTGGGGAAGATATCCAACGGGCAAAAACTCTTTCTGAATATTCATCCTCGAACAGTTGTCGATTCCAGTTTCAACCACGGGAAAACCTTGGAACTTCTCTCTCGCGTCGGATTTCAGCCTGAGAATGTCGTATTCGAAATCACCGAACGGCACAGCATAAAAGATTTTCCCTTATTTAATCAAAATATCGACCATTACCGGAAACAGGGATTCAAGATCGCCCTCGACGACACCGGCACCGGCTACTCCGGGTTATCTAGTATTGCGGAGCTGAGGCCGGATTTTATCAAAATGGACATGTCCTTGATTAGAGACATCGATAGAAATCCGATCAAAAGAGCCCTGTTGGAAACTTTTGTCTCTCTGGCCAACAAAATCGGGTCTAAAATTATAGCCGAAGGGATTGAAACCAAAGCTGAAGCCAGTTGTTTGATGGATATCGGAACGCATTTCGGCCAGGGGTTCTTCTTAGACAAACCACAATATCCCAAGTCGGAATCATCCTTCAAGATGGAAGAAATACGACTGGTGAATATGGAATCGCTGGAGAGACTAACCTGTTCTACTCCGATTGCACAGCTTGTAAAATTTTCCGAACCTATCGAACCGGAAGCTCAAGTTCGGGACTTACGAGATTATTTTGAGAAGAATCCATCCCAGGCCAGCCTGGTGGTGGCCGCCGAGGGAAAACCATTGGGCCTGATCATGGGTTACCATCTGGGCCGGAAGCTATCCGGTCAGTATGGGATTGCCCTTTATCATAACCGGCCGGCCGCCCTGGTCATGGATCATGACCCGCTAATCGTAGATAAAGCAACCCCATTGGAAGAAGTGGCCAGGATGTCCATGTCGCGGGATAGCCTGAAAACATACGACGATATTATCGTTACCCATGACGAACTTTTCCTGGGGACGGTTTCCGTCCAGAATATCCTGAATCATCTGGCCAAGCTACAAGTCGAGATGGCCAAGGGGACGAATCCGCTCTCGGGCCTGCCGGGGAATGTGGCTCTAGAAACAGTTCTTGAAAATCGGCTGAAACAAAATCAGCCATTCGCTCTAATCTACGCCGATCTCGACAATTTTAAAGTCTATAACGACACGTATGGGTTTAAAAAGGGAGATCAAATTATTTTGCTGACGGCCAAGATCCTGGACTGGGCAGTCAAGCGGCATGGGCATCAAGATGATTTCCTGGCCCATATCGGCGGCGACGACTTTGCCATGATTGCTTCACCGCATTTAGCCGAACGAATCTGTCTGGGCGTCGTGCGTCTTTTTAAACGATTGTCAAGCGCCTCTTATAATGTCAGTGACCGGGAGCGTGGGTGGATCTTGGCCAAGGGACGGGACGGACAAGAAAGGCAATTCCCCCTAGTTTCAATTTCTCTTGCTATTATAGATTGTTACGGACAATGCACCCTGGCCGAGATTGGAGAGCGGTCGGCCGAGGTTAAGAAGTATGCGAAGAGCAAGCCCGGAAATTGTTTTGTCCGGGATAGACGAGCCCCCCTGGGAATTGTAGAGACAGAACCTCACAGATAAAATCGCCCGGAACGGCCGGTCCAAATGGTCCCTTTTCCGGATGAGCTGGTGGCCGGTTATTCTATACAAATAACCAGTAATCCGAAACCAGGAAGAGTCGCGCTCAGAATTCTCATTTAGGTCCGCGTCGAGTCTAGTCCACGACCTGACTCAAGAGATCTATTTGCATCATCCGGGGTTGACCCTCGGATGCCTTTTTGGATCTGACGGAGATCTTTGCGAATTCCAATCATACCAATGTGTCCTTTGTCCTGCCTAAGCTCTGCCTGAAATCCACCTGCCTCCAGCAAAACTATAGTACGATGTCGTCTCACAGGCGTTTTTGGGGCAAGGCGATAACTCCAGCCACTCGAATTCAGCATTGACTGATCAGTTTTTGTGTATCTTTGTCGACAGGTTAAGGATATAGGCTGGATGTCCGCCCCAATTCTGTTGGATTTAGGTCTGGCTTAACCACCTTCAGATGTGATAAAATTTTTTGCCTCGGTCGGAGCGACAAATCGACTTCGTCATCCCGGATAGTCCGTTTCTCCGTCCTCTAACGCAAAGCAAAAAAATTCTAACGTCGAACCCTTAATTCAACGGTATCGGGGCGGAGGTACAACCCAATCCAACTGCCGAAGAACCTGACGAAGAAGGAGAAATAAAGTGAATAGATCCAAGAAACACACTTTGTCGTTTATCCCGGTGTTCCTCTTGGCCGGCTGGTTAGGGCTGACGTTCTACGGATGCGGCTCTGATTCATCTACACATCCCGGCACCCTGGACACTTCCTTTAATTCGCCGTTGGGCTATGCTCTGTTCAGCTCTAGAGCCGATATCCGGGATAGAGGAACTAAACTGGTCATTCAACCGGATGGAAAAATAGTCGTGGCTGGATACAGTAATGACGGCAAACACAACGACCTGCTGGTGTTGAGGTATGATGCAACCGGAGCGCTGGATAACGACTTTGGAACGGGGGGCGCATTTTTCTACTCCGGAAGTGGTGACAACATGGCTTTTGGGCTGACCCTTCAGCCGGATGGGAAAATAGTGGTAGTGGGTCGGACGCAGACCAACGGCAACAACGACGTCTTGACCTTGCGCCTTAATTCCAACGGGACGCTGGACGCCACATTCGGCCTGGGCGGAGTGGTGGTATATATCGGACCGGGGGGCGGCACTGATACCGGCCGCGGGGTGGTGGTCCAGCCGGACGGAAAAATTCTGGTTTCGTGCGAATCTTTCAACGGTAGGCAAAAGGATGCCATCATATTGAGGTATAACCCCAACGGCGCGCTGGACAATTCCTTCGGGACCGCTGGGGTGGCCAGATATTCGGGAACCGGCCAGGGCGATACCTACGGATTTGGGATTACGCTGCAACCCGACGGCAAAATCGTTCAAACCGGGAATGGCGTCTTTGCCGGAAAGACTAAGGAAGACGTGATCCTGCTCAGATACCTGCCGAACGGAACACTGGACACAAGCTTTGCCTCCGGCGGAGTCTTCACCTACAGCAGTGAAGGTGATTTTGATGACTTTGGAGACCTGGTCGTTCTGCAACCGAATGGCCGGATCCTGGTGGTCGGCGGTACCTGGAACACGGCCAATTCCGATATCATGGTCTTGCGCTGCGACTCAACCGGCGTATTGGACAAAAATTTTGGGACAAACGGAGTCGTGCGCCTGGGCACACCGGCTGACTATGATTATGCCTGGGGTCTGGCTTTACAGAACGACGGTAAGATATTGGTGGTGGGGACCAGCGCCCCGAATAATGTTTATCATGCCGTGGTGTATCGATTAAACGTTGACGGTACGCCGGATGATCGGTTCGGCGCGGGAGGCGTATATACCTATCCGGTTCCGGGCGGATACGACGCCGTGGCCTATAGCGTGGGTGTCCAGACAGGCGGCAAAATAGTGGTGGCCGGGTATCAGCATACGCCCGACTCCAGTGATAACGTGTTGGTCTTTCGGCTGATGGGCGATTAGGACCATGATGACTGGTTCATCCGACTAAAGCCGACTGGGTTGGATTGCCGTAACTAAACGTCTACCCGGATACTGTCGCACAAAGGAATTCAAGGAGGCCTGATAGTGGATCAAGATTGGTTCGAAATGAGGTCTATCCGAAGGCACAAGCTGAATCATGAAGGAAGATTCGTAAGGTTGTAACAGGTGGATATTGCGGCCACCTGGGTTACATAGAAGAGTTTTCTCATAGGTACGTTGGCTGTCCCTATTGATAAAAAACATCAAGCGGAACAATGCGACAGAATCGACGTTGGGATAAACCATTATCACACTGGTTGTTATCAGAATGGCAAATATACACCGGCCGATGTTTATGAAGATCATTCAGGTAAATTTAATGGATTACACCTCGTATTAGATCAACGTTTAGATAGACCGCATGTGCCCGAATGGCATCTTCATCAGGATTTTGTAATCACCTTGGGCCTGAGAAGAGAGAAGTATGTGTGGTATGTCCCAGCGAAGATTATGTTGAAGTAGCAAGGCTGGAAAGAGCAGAGGACGGCAGCCCGGACTTATTGCAAATTCACGCAGCACACCTGAAGGATTATCTATGTGCTCGAAATATGAGCTTACTAGTGGACTGATTCCAAAATAGTATTACAATAAAACACTCTGTATGGCATTATCCATCCAAACCTATACTTGGAGGAGATATACCATTCAAAAGTGAGAGACCAAAGTTGGAACTGAACAGCGCAACCAGACAAGACTTGGTCATCCATGACATAGGCGTCGCTGATATTCTGTTCAAAACGGCACCGTCCAGTCGAAGGCCGGGGTTCCGGAGGGGACCTCGCAGATAGTCAATTCCGGCAGGATCTTCTGGAAATATCTAAGGGTCTGCCTGACTCCGTCGCCGGTGATGCTTCGGCAGATGGGAAACAGGTCGCCTGCCCACCGGTTCCTCGCCTATTGGTGTGGCCATACTCATTTCTACTTAACCCAAATCATTGATGACTGCATAATCTCACCCCAGTCTCTGCGGCTGTGCTTTCCCAGGAACGAACCAGGCCACCAAAAACCGGGCCAGCGCATCGGCAGCCTCCAGGCCGAAGCGGGGCACACCCAGGTCCAGGTCGGCATCGGTGACTAGGGCGATGAGCCGGCCATCCTCACGGCAAAGCGGCTCAGGATGGACTTCCGGCCGAAATATCTCTACTTTGGGATGACTCTCCCGCTTGTATCCCTCGGACAGGATGAGATCAACGTCATGGAAATACCCGGCCAGTTCGCTTAAGGTCTGGTCATGATCCACGTCCTTGACCATGGCCATCTTGGCCGGAGAGGAGATAATGGTCGTAGCCGCGCCGGCGTGCTTGTGCCGATAGGAATCCTTTCCCGGATGGTCCATCTCGAAACCATGGACATCGTGCTTCACCGTGCCGATCTTAAGTCCCAGCCGAGCCAGCGCTGGGATCAGTTTTTCCAGCAAAGTCGTTTTTCCGGAGTCGGACTTTCCGACAATACAAACAATTGGAGGCATGAGGCGTCACCTGTGGCGGAAGATGCGGATCTGTTCAAAAACGGTTAGATCGAAATTCAGGCGTCTGGCGCCGTAGTGATCTTTTGGGCCACGGAATCTCGGGCTCTGGTCAGGGGCTTCATGATTACTTTAACTAGTTTAATCAAAGTGATGAACATGTTTTGATAGATGCCGACGGCCAGAAATAATTGCTCGGAAGTGGTCTCTTTCTGGTTGTGGACAGACATCAGGTCAAGTTCTTTTCTTAGCAAAAAGGCCTGAACATAGTGCATTAAGAAAAGGTAAAAAAGCTCCGAATCATTGATCATGTGGTGTTTGATTTTGACGGCATAACTTTGCACGTGCCGTCATCCGTGGTCCGGTCCAGCTTAGCGGCCAACTCAGGGTATCCGACTCGCAGCAAGGCCAGGTTATTTTCATACATCCCCATGGCATACCTCGGCGATATCTCATTATAGAAGACGGCGAATCGGGTCCAACAGCCCGATCATAACCGGTCCCGCAAAGTAATCAGCCATTTTTCTTCAAATTTCGTCACATAGTTGTAAAGAGCAGCATATTTTATTTCATGCTTTAAAGCAATGTCAATGAGTTCGGGCTGTTGATCAAAATACCAAACCAGGCAATCCATCAGGTAATTCCACTTCCGCTGATCCCGTGACGCAGTGGGCAGAATACTGGGGTCGCCCGGGGAACGCTGAAACATCAGTCCCGAAGCCACTTTTTATAGTAATAATCACAATGATAGACCAGGGAATCCGGTAGCTCCGGGTGATAAGAGAGATGCTTTTTCAACTCGTTCAAAGGCACGACACCTTGAAATGACGTCCCATAACCGATAACGCCCAAAGGATGCTTCATCCCGTCGTAAATCAGCCGGCCGTCTTTTCGGATCTCCGCCTTGAGCGGTTTCCATTTTAAGGGAACAGTCCAACCGTTGTGTTCCAGTCCCGATTGATACTCATGAACGGAAAAGGGCAGCTCGGCGGTGAGCAGGGGGACTAACCCATCCGTCTCGTCGGACACGGGAGCCAGCCGGAGGGGATAAATTTTCTTCAGCAACTCCATCATATAACTCATGGTTCCACCTTATTCCAGGACGACCAGACCCTCTGTGTCATAATCAGCGGCAAAGGTCATGGCTGCCTCGAGGTGCTGCCGGGGGGTAAAGAACCGCATCCCCGGGCGCAATTCCGGGATAACGTCATGACCGGTTTCGTCGGCCGCCCGTCCGAAAAGGAGGGCTCCATCCCGGGCCGCGACATAGACAGTGCCGGCAAAAATACGATAGATCAGCCCGGCCGCAAACGGATGAAAGGCGCCTTCACTCGCGTCGGCCTGGACATCTTTCAGAAACATGCGCCGACCGGCCACAAAAGTTGAAGCCCCGGGATAGGGATCATCAAAGGCGGCCACAAAGCGTTCGATTTCACCGGCCGTCCAGGTCCAATCAATGAACCCATGCCGCAATGTGTTTAACCGCGGCAGGTAGAGGCTTAAATTCTCTTGCTGCGCCGTCAGGGTTTGCTCCCGACCCTCCTGGATATCGGTCAAGAGTTCCTGGAACAGAAACAATCCCTCCCGGCGGGCGGCGTCAAAGTAATCCTGGGGTGTTCGGGCCGCGGCCGGGAGCCGGTACTCCCGAGTTTTCATGATCATACCCGGATGATTCACGCCCGGGACCATATCTTCAGTAATCAATTGAATATGCCAGCAGCCGATCCGGCTTTGGCGCAAAATCTGCCAGGTAAAATGAGCCCCACCCCGATACAGCGGCAGCCGGATGGTCATAAAATCGAAGAGCCGGCCATTGAATAACC
>JADFXY010000085.1:0-4404 GCA_015233355.1 Deltaproteobacteria bacterium
CGTAACCTGCCGTATCTCCCAGGGCGCTGCCCTGGGCTAACCTAGAGCGCCCCTCCGGGGCTGATTTGGAATCGGCCGTTTTATGAATAAAGCGTGTGTGATTTAGCTTAATTCAACAGCATTGGCGGGCCGGCGTCGGATTTGTTTGTTACTCCGGTTCCGGCGAGTCGTCCTCTGCCGGTTCAAAAGGGACCGTCTTAAACCGGTCCTCGCCTTGTTTGATCAAGAGTTCCACCTTGGTTTCGGCTTCATCGAGTTTGGAGGCGCAAAATCGGGACAGGCGAATTCCTTCCTCGAAGATATTCAATGCCTCTTCCAGGGGCAGGTCTCCGCCTTCCATCCGGTTGACGATGGCTTCCAACCGGCCCAAGGCTTTCTCAAAGGTCTGGTTTTCTGCTGCGGCAGTTTTTTTCATCTGGTTCCTCGGTTATCCAGGTCCTCCCCGGATTTTGGAGATGAAACGATTAGTTGGGGGTGCGGCAACGCGGCGTCATAGGAGGGCCACCGCCACCTCAATAAATTCATTATGTTTCTTCTGGTGCCCGGCTCAATTTTTCCACTCGAACCTCGGCCGCTCCCCTGGCGAACATGATATTCACGGCATCTCCCGGGGTGAGCATGGCCGCGTCCTTGACAATGGCCAGGTCCGGCAAGCGCCGGCTGAGGCTGTATCCCCGGGCCAGCACGGCCAGAGGGCTCAACGCGTCCAGGCTTCCGGCCATCCGGCCCAATCGTTGGTTTAACCGGCCCAGGTAGGTCCTGGTCAGGCCATCCAGGTCTTTTCGCAACGTGGTCAATCTTTCACTCTTTCGGCGAATATCACCGATAGGGGAAAGCAATCTCAGTTTGGCATAATTTCCGTCCACTTCCCGGCGGCCGGACTTGATCGAGGCAGTAACCGACCGGATCAGCCGTCCGGTCAAATCATCAAGCCTGAGACGCTGGTCAGCCAGACGCCGGCTGGGGGAAATCAGCCGAGCCGAAATGTGCCGCAGCTTTTCCCGGCCAAGGGAAACGGTTTGTTTTACCCGGTCGGATAATGTCTGTTCCAACTGCCGGATACCTGCTACTAAGTCTGATCGCCTGGGGACGATCATTTCGGCCGCGGCAGTGGGTGTGGCGGCTCGCACGTCGGCCACCAGGTCACAGATGGACAGGTCGATCTCATGCCCCACGGCCGAGACCACCGGGTGCCTCGACGCGGCCACGGCCCGGGCCACCACTTCCTCATTAAACGCCCACAGGTCTTCTAATGAGCCGCCCCCCCTGGTCACCACAACCAGATCAACATCATTGAAGCGGTTAAGGTCCGTCAGGGCCGCGGCGATGTCCTTGGCCGCCCCTTCCCCCTGGACTCTGACCGGATAGATCAACACCTCCAGCCCGGAGAACCGCTGGTTAAGGATTTTCAGGAAGTCTCTGACGGCCGCGCCTGTCGGGGAAGTGACCAGGGCGATCTTAGCCGGTAAGAAGGGCAGGGGCCGCTTTTTTCCGGGATCAAATAATCCTTCTTCTTTTAACCGTTTTTTGAGCTGCTCAAAGGCCAGTTGCAGACCGCCCAGACCGGCAGGTTCCAGATACTCAAAGATGAGCTGGTAATCGCCTCTGGGCTGATACAGACTCACCCGGCCGTGCCCGACTACCTTCAGCCCATCCTCTAATTTAAATTTGAGCAACCGGTTTTGGAACTTAAACATGACCCCGTGAATCTGGCTATGGGCGTCCTTTAGCGTAAAGTAGAGGTGCCCCGACGACGGCCGGCTGAGGTTGGACACTTCTCCCTCCACCCAGATGAATCCAAATTTGGCTTCCAGAAGGGTCTTAATCTCTTCGTTTAGTCTACTGACGGAGTAAATCCGTCGTTCCACTATTTGCGGCCAGACGTTTTCCATAATGGCAGTCCAAGGCAGGTAGATGGCTTCTTGATTTATCCGGTTGACCAATATATCGCCGCGCCGAAGGTCATCCCGGACCTCTTCAAGTTTGATTATCCCGGCGATTTGTTTGACATCGCTACCACATTTTGACCCTTCGGACAACCACAAAAGATGATTCCCATATGTCTGGCCTGATTTAGGGCCGTTGCGATGAATAGTTGCGGTGGATTTCAACGGCAGGTTATGGTTTTGGTCGTTGGCCTCCGGCCGCGGAATATTTATTGATTGAATCGGTGCCTTAAATTAGTTATAGTTAAGAGCGGATGCCTTTGGGTTAAACAGATTGATCTGATCCTGTAAAACAGAGGCTAACGATGAAACTCACCACTGTGTTTCAAAAGGTTCCCGAAGGTTACATTGGTTTTGTGGAAGAACTGCCCGGCGCTAATACCCAAGGTGACACGCTGGAAGAAACGAAAAGGAATCTGATGGAAGCAATTTCAATGGTGCTGGATGTCAACCGATCACTCCCAGCAGGCAACCAATGATGAATCCGCAGATTTCGCAGATTAACGCAGATAGAAAAGACCCACAGACACACGCTATCATCGGGGCGGCGATGGAGGTTCATCGACAGTTGGGCCCTGGATTTCTGGAGGCGGTCTATCAGGAATCGCTGGCTATGGAATTTGCTGCCCGCTCCATCCCTTTTTCGCGCGAAGTGGGATTGCCGGTTTTTTATAAGGGGCAGCAGCTAATATGCTCATACAAGGCGGATTTTGTTTGTTATGAGAATGTAATCGTTGAGCTAAAAGCGCTTCACGCCACTACCGGCGTTGAGGAGGCGCAGTTATTGAACTACCTCAAAGCGACGCGCTTACAACGCGGACTTTTGCTGAAATTTGGCCGACCAAGTCTTGAGTTTAAACGCTTTGTATTTTCTAATCTGCGCGAATCTGCGCAATCTGTGGATTGAACATCCCCACCGGGGAACTGTGTGACTTCGGGGCCGCCGAGGATAGTCGAGAACGATTAATTCATTGAACTCGCCGCCCAAATCATTTATACTTTAAGGTCGCGGAGCTTTGCGGGTTTACCTCTATGGTCAACTTTTCTTGAAATCCCTTGATCAATCAGGTTCGATAGCTGCCTCTGGATCATGAACCCTGAGCGGGAGTAACCATGCCGTTGGTAAAAGTCAGCATTTTGCGGGGTAGATCACTCGCTGAGAAAAAAGCCGTACTGGAAGCCGTTCACTCTGCCCTGGTCGATGCCTTTAAAATTCCTGAAATGGACCGTAATCAAAGATTGCTCGAATATGACCCCGATAGTTTCGAGATTCCTCCAGGGAAATCTGATAACTACGTATTGGTGGAACTAACGGTGTTTCCAGGACGGTCTAAAGAGGCTAAGCGGCGGCTTTATCAATTTATCGTAAGAAACTTGGTCGGCCTGGATATTGATCCAAACGATGTCTTTATCGTGCTGTACGAACCGCCCTTGGAGAACTGGGGCATCCGGGGCGGGATTCCGGCCACGGAAATAGACTTTGGGTTCAACATAAAGGTGTAATATGAAAATACTTATTCTTGGAGTTAATGGGTTTATCGGCAACAGTCTGGTCAAGAGAATCATGGATACCACGGATTGGGAGGTTTACGGCATGGACCTGTCGTGCCATAAGTTGTCCCATTCCTTAGCCAACCCCAGATTTAAGTACATTGAAGGGGACATCTCCATTAACAAGGAATGGATTGAATACCATGTTAAAAAATGCGATGTGGTGTTGCCGTTAGTGGCCATTGCCACGCCCAAGGCTTATGTAGAGCGGCCGCTGGAGGTGTTCGGGATCGATTTTGAAGAGAATCTCAAGGTCATTAGATATTGTGTTAAATACCGGAAACGGGTCGTCTTCCCGTCCACATCCGAGGTTTATGGGATGTGCACCGACCAGGAATTCGACGAGGAGAAGAGCCGGCTGGTGCTGGGACCAATTCATAAACAGCGGTGGATCTACAGTTGCTCCAAGCAATTGATGGATAGGGTCATCTGGGCCTACGGGGCGCAGCAAAAGCTCCAGTTTACCCTGATTCGGCCCTTTAACTGGATCGGTCCCAAGCTCGACGACATCGACTCCGCCTTAGAAGGCAGTTCTCGGGTGGTGACTCAGTTCATTATCAACCTGGTTAAGCGGGAACCTATTAATCTGGTCGACGGCGGATCCCAAAAGCGGTGCTTTACTTACGTGGAGGACGGCATAGATTGCTTGATGGAGATCATCAGAAACAGCGATAATCGTTGTGACGGGCAGATATTCAACATCGGGGCTCCCGGCAATGAATGTTCGGTAAAAGAGTTGGCCGAAAAACTTCTGGAGTTGTTCCGGGCCCATCCGGATCATGCCCACGACCCGGCCTATTCGGACATTATCGGCACCAGTCATCAAGATTATTATGGCAAAGATTACGAAGACATCCTTTACCGCCGCCCGTCTATTCAAAAGGCCCGGAGCATTTTGGGCTGGGAA
>JADFXY010000085.1:4414-13302 GCA_015233355.1 Deltaproteobacteria bacterium
TAACCTTCGGGAACCTTTTGAAACACAGTGGTGAGTTTCATCGTTAGCCTCTGTTTTACAGGATCAGATCAATCTGTTTAACCCAAAGGCATCCGCTCTTAACTATAACTAATTTAAGGCCATGGGTGACGATGCCAAAGTCCAGCCGAGGTGTGCCCGATGAATCAGGTCCGGGTTGCCTTAAAAGTAGATGTGGATACCCTGGTGGGGCTGCGGGAAGGGGTACCCCGGTTGTGCCGGGCGCTTGGATCGCGAGGCATCAGGGCCACGTTTTTTCTATCCCTGGGTCCGGACAATTCGGGCCGCGCCATTTTCCGGGTTTTTCGGCGGAAGGGTTTTTTGAACAAAATGATCCGGAATCGGGCCCCGGCGGCCTACGGCTTCAAAACCTTGTTCTACGGCACCTTGCTTCCCGCCCCGATGATCGGAGAGCGGACCAAGGGGTTATTGGCGGCCTTGGGCGAGACCGAGCATGAAATCGGGGTGCATGGTTACGATCATGTCTTTTGGCATGACCATCTGGGCAGGCTGAGTGAGGCTCAGGTGCAGGAACAGATGTCCGCGGGAATAGATGCGGTGACCCGATTGACCGGACGGCAGGTCAGGGCTTTTGCCTCACCGGGGTGGCAAGTCTCCCGGGCTAGCCTGTCCGTGGAAGATCTGATCGGGTTTAAGTATGCCAGCGATACCAGGGGCCGGTCTCCCTTTCGTCCCGACCTGGACGGCGTTCATTATCTGACTCCTCAAATTCCCACGACTATGCCCACCATGGACGAGATCATGGGATTGCCCGGTGTCGGCCGAGATCAGTTGGCCGCGGCCATGCTCAGCCAGATTAAGAAAACTCAACTGAATGTCATGACCATCCATGCGGAGATAGAAGGCCGGGGATACTTGAATGATTTCTTGAGCATCATCCGGGTCCTGCAGGACCGTGGGGCCGGTTTCGTGACCCTGGAAGAAGTGGCGGCCAATCTGCCTCCAGGGGATGATTTGCCTTCGTCTCCGGTGGTCATGGGCTTCCTCCCCGGCCGCGCCGGACAGGTGGCCCTCCAGGGATGATTATGAACTTCGTTGCTAATTTTTGTCATTTCGAGCGAAGCGAGAAATCTTAAGATTCCTCACATCAGTTCGTAATGACAAACAGATTCGTTCAGAATAACAAAATGATAATCGTTGTTTTTGGGGTTGTGACCAAAAACCGCTCTGTGTTGCGCTTTTTTGGGGGTTAATGATGCTCCCGCCGCTTGTGCAAATAATAAAGAATGGGCACGGTCATCCGGGAGAGTAAGAGCGAGGCGACTTCTCCGGCCATGAGGGAGATAGCCAGGCCCTGAAAGATCGGGTCAAATAAGATCACCGACGCCCCGACCACCACTGCCGCGGCAGTCAGCATCATCGGCCGAAACCGGACCGCTCCGGCGTCAATCACGGCCTGGTCCAGCGGGTCGCCGTGGATCAGTCGCAACTCAATAAAATCAACCAAAATAATTGAATTCCGGACCACGATGCCGGCCCCGGCGATAAACCCGATCATGGACGTGGCCGTGAAAAAGGCATTCAAAAGCCCATGGGCCGGTAAAATGCCGACCAGCGAAAACGGAATAGCCGCCATGATCACCAAAGGCGTTACAAAATCCTGGAACCAGCCCACCACCAGCACGTAAATTAAGATCAACACCACCGCAAAGGCCAGCCCCAAATCTCGAAAAACTTCGTAGGTGATGTGCCATTCCCCGTCCCATTTTATGGCCGGCTCCGCATCCGACTCCGGCAGTATTGCCGTGTACTGGGTTATCCCGTGTCCTGTGGCGGTCTTGATGGACTCTATTTTTTTGGACATCTCCAGGATGGCGTAAACCGGGCTCTCCCTATCTCCAGCCATATCGCCGATGACATACACCACCGGGGTCAAGTTTTTGTGATAAATGCTCTTATCATTGATGATGCGATCCACCTTGACCAGGGACGACAGGGTGACCATATGTCCGGCCTGGCTCCTAATCTTTAGAGCTGTCAATCTATCCACCCCGGCCCGGTCCGGCAAGGCGCTCCTGACCTGAATGGACACGTCTTCCTTTTCCTGAGGCTGGTGGAGCAGACCGGCCGATTTACCAGACAAAGCGATCTCCATGGCCTGATCTATCCTGGGGACCGCCACCCCGTTGAGCGTCGCCTTCTGCTTATCTATGATGATATCTTGACGAGGTTCGTCGTCTTCCACATACCAGTCCACATCCACCACGCCCGCGGTGTTTTTATAGATGTCTTTGACCTGGGCGGCCAGGCGGAGTCGGCCGGCTTGATCCGGGCCGTAAATCTCGGTCACCAGGGTGGACAGGACCGGTGGACCGGGCGGGACTTCGGCCACCTTAAGATCAGCTTGATAGCGTCCGGCAATGGCTGTCAGGGTCGGCCGGACCCGTTTGGCGATATCATGACTCTGGGCTTTCCTCGAGTCTTTGGAAACCAGGTTAACTTGGATGTCGGCCAGATGAGGAGCTTTTCTAAGGAAATAGTGGCGGACCAACCCGTTGAAATTATACGGGGCCGCGGCTCCGGTATAGGTTTCGATGTCCTTGACTTCAGGAATAGTTTTTAAATAATCGGCCATTTCCCTGGCCGCCGCGGCTGTTTTTTCCAGCGGTGAGCCTTCCGGCAAGTCAATGATGACCTGAAATTCGCTCTTATTGTCGAAAGGCAGCATCTTGACTTTGACGAAACCAACCTGGACCAACCAACATGCCCCGAGGAGCAAGATAATCACCCCGACCAGAAAGGCCCCGCGCCAAAGGGGTTTTTCAATCAGCGGGGTCATAATCCGCCGGTAAAGCCGAATGGACCAATCCTCGGCTTGCGGCTGTTCCTTCAGCCCGGTCTGACGTACGCTTTTAAGCAATTTGATGGAGGCCCATGGTGTCACCACAAAGGCGACGATCAAGGAGAAGACCATGGCGGCTGAGGCGCCGATAGGGATAGGCCGCATGTATGGGCCCATCAGACCACCCACAAAGGCCATGGGCAATATGGCCGCGATCACGGCGATGGTGGCCAGAATCGTCGGGTTCCCCACTTCATCCACGGCTTCAATGGCCACGTCTATCAGGTTCCTGGCCCGGTTGGCGGCCATCCGGAAGTGCCTGACCATATTTTCCACTACGACAATGGCGTCATCGACCAGGATCCCGATGGAGAAAATCAGGGCGAATAGGGTGATCCGGTTGAGCGTGTAGCCATATAAATAGAACACGGTCAGGGTTAAGGCCAGGGTGACCGGAATCGCCACCGCAACCACGCCCGACTCCCGCAACCCCAAGGCCAGCCAGACCAGAACGGTCACTGAAAAGATGGCGATCAGCATGTGATAAAGAAGCTCGTTGGACTTTTCCTGGGCGGTGTGACCATAGTTTCGGGTAACGGACACCTTGACTGAGCTAGGGATGACCTTACCTTTTAACTCCTCCACTTTATGCAAGACATCCGCGGCCACGTTAACCGCGTTGGTGCCCTTCCGTTTGGAAATGGCCAGGGTCACCGCTGGCGCCGCAGCAGATGAGGTCAACTCAGATGGGTCAGGAGCGCCCCCCGGCCCCCGGCTATAAAACACATAATTGGTCGGCTCTTCCGTCCCATCGTTGACTTGGGCCACATCCCGGACATAAACCGGCCGTCCCTGATCCACAGCCACGACAACGCCCGCCACATCCTGGGCCGACTTTAGAAAAGCGTTGGTGGTAACCAGAAATTCCTGATTGCCTTGCGGATATGTCCCTAGCCTGGCCTGGGAGTTGGCTGCGCCTAACCTGTCTAGGACATCCACCGGATCAAGCCGGTAATGGGCCAGCCGGCCTGGGTTGAGTTCGACTCGAAGTTGTCTGCGGACCCCGCCGATGATGGATGTTTCACTGACATCTTTAATATTCTTGATGACATCTTCCACCTGGGCGGCGACCCGTCTGAGGGTTCCGTGATCTTCTTTGGCGCTCCAAAAGGTCAGGCTTAAGATGGGAACATCGTCAATCGACCTGGGTTTGACCAAAGGCTGACTGACCCCATGGGGGATGCGGTCAAAATTGGCCAGCAGCTTGGACTGGGTCTTGACAATTGATTTTTCTTCGTCCTGGCCGACCAGGAATCTGACTATGGTCAGGCTTTGTCCTGGTTGTGAAGTGGAATAAATATATTCAACTCCTGGGATTTCCCATAACAGCTTTTCCATCGGCCTGGTGGCCCGTTCTTCCATTTCTTGGGCGCCGGCGCCGGGCATGGACACAAAGATATCAATCATGGGGACAATGATTTGCGGCTCTTCTTCACGGGGCAAGAAGTAGACCGAGCCCAACCCCAGCAATAATGAGGCCAGGATGATCAAGGGGGTGAGCCGGCTGACGATGAACGCCGCGGCGATTTTTCCGGCCAGGCCTCGTTTATTTCCCATGGGTAGTCTCGATCTTGTCGCCGTCTTTTAAACCGGCCGGGATGACCCGGACATAAACATCGCCTTCATTTAATCCGCTGAGTGCCTCCACTTCGGCTCCTTCGGTCCGGCCCGTCCGGATCAGGGTGAATCGGGCCGTTTTCTGCCGGTCAATCGTGAATACCCCGGTTAACTGGCCTGAGGACACCACCGCGGCCTGATCGATTAGCATGGTATTTTTCCGACCCACGTTAAATATGGCCTCACCGTATAGTCCGGTGCGATAATCAGGCCGACCGGGCAAAGAAATTTTGACCAGAAAACTCCGGGTGGCCGGATCAGCTTCAGGCACAATCACGGTTACGCGGCCGGTGATGTTTTTTAGCCCCAGGGCCTCAATGTAGACCAGGGGTTCGGCGCCTTCCGAGATCGAATTAATATATTCTTCAGGTAAAGAGACTTCCAGCCGATAATTGCCGGTTGTTTCCATCACCAGTAATGGTTGACCGGTCACGGCCAGACTGCCCGCCTCGATCTTTTTGTCCAGGATGCGGCCGTCTTCCGGGGCGGTGATGATCGAGTCATCCTTGGTGGCTTGACTCTGGTCCACCGCGGCCTGGGCTTGAACCCGGCGTTCCTGGGTCGCCCCGGCCATGGCTCTGACCCGGTCTAACTCGGCCCGGGCCTGTCGATATTTTGATTCAACTTCATCGAGTTCCTGCCGGCTGACGGAGGAGTCTATTTTGAGCGTTTTGTATCGGTTATAGGTCTGGTTAGCCAACTTAAAATTGACCTGAGCTGATTTTAGGGCCGAGTTCGCGGCTTCCCGGCCCTGGTCGGCCTCGGCCAGAGCGGCTTTGGTTTGCCTGGCGCCGGCCTTAACATATCGAGGATCAAGTACGATCAATTCCTGACCCTGTTTGACCCGGTCCCCTTCCTTTACGGTCAACCGTCTGACTACTCCAGTGTTCCGGGCTGATAGCACAATGGTCGCGTCCGGCCTGGTTGTCCCCACCGCTTGATAGGTTTGGGGTCGGACCTGATATTTAATCACCGCGGCTTTGACCTCCTTAAAGGTTTTTGTCGCGGCAGGCGCGGCCTTTTTGTCCGTCGCATGATTTTGACAGCCACATGATAAGAGCGACAATATCACCACGATTTTTCTGAGCATACCATCTCCTCCGGATTATCTATCGTTTCCCAGCCCGCCTGCAGCGAAGGACTGGTCGGCTTTGGCCAGGCTGACATCATATCCGGCGTTTAATAGATTTGACTGACTCCGGTTATAGGCCAGCTCCGCATCTAATAAGTCAATCAGAGTGATCAGCCCGGCCTGATATCGGCTTCCGGCTATTTCCAGGTTTTCTTTGGCTTGGTCCACCGCCCGCACTGCCACCTCATGACGCTTGTAAGCTGCCTGGAGATTTAGCGCGGCTGACTTGACTTGATGGCCAATGGCCAGTTCCAGGTCCCGCCGTTTGGCCTGGATATCCATGAGGTTGGCCTTAGCTTCGGCCAGTTTGCCTTGCTGATAAAAACCTGAAAACAGATTCAGACTGACTGTGGCGGCGATGGTGTAATTCTGACCCCCACGGTCAAAGTTGTCTGTATCTAATTCATATTGACCAACTAATGACACATCTGGGAGATTATCGGCTCTGGCTTTTTCCAGACCCTTGGCTGTAGCTTGCTCCATTAGTTTGAGTTGAAGATAATCCGGCCTGGCGGCCAGGGCTTTGGCCATGCTTTCGTTGATGTTCTGGGGGGCGGCTGGTCGAGTATCAAAGGAGGAAGAGGTGTTGATAGCGTTGGATGAGTCTACCCCCAGCACTTTGGACAGCCAGGATTGGGCTAGCTTCACCCGGTTTTCCGCGGTCAACTCTTCTTGCTCCAGCGAGGCCAAATGGACACTCGCCCGTAAGACATCGCTTTTCACGGCCAGGCCGCTCTTAAGTTTTGACTCAGCCAGGGCCAGGTGCTTATTGGCCGAGATCAGCGCCTCCTGAGCGATCTTCCGGGTTTGTTCGGCCATAACCAATTGGTAATAAGAGTTAATCGTCTGATAAATGATTTCCTGGCGGGTCTTGCCCATACCTTTTTTCGAGGCGTCCAGACCGAGTTCGGCTTGTTTTAGTCCATACCAGGATTGGCCGCGATCAAATATGCTTTGACGCAGGCTCAGGTTAGTGGCGAAGTTGCTCACCGGGTCCGGGTGATTAAGACGATCCGGCTCAAAATCGGCGGACTTGATGGACTCTTGATTCAATTTGGTCCCAAAGGTCCACATGGGGTTATTCGTCCGCTGGAATGATTCAGAAAGATCCACCCTGGGAAAAAAACCGGATTTGGCTTGAGTCTCAGCGGCCTCAGCCCTGGTTACCGCGGCCTGGCCCGATTTGATCAAGGGACTTTGAGATAAAGCTAGGTTTATGGCGTCGTCCAATGTAAGTGACGGCAGTTCGGCCGCCGAGGTCCCGGATTCGGCCGGCCAGCAGGTCACGGTCAACCCAACTATGGCTATGATCAATGCTTTCACAACTCTGTTAAGATGTTGCCTGTATATGGTCATGGCGGCCTCCAGCCTGAGATTATTCAAAATGCGTCACAAGGACAAGACGACTTATACCCATATTAGATTATTAATAGTATGATATAGGTTGAAAGGCAAGAGAAAAGGGGGATGGTTCGAGACGGAGTTAAGGCAACGAGATGCAACAGGTAGATTACTGGGACGAAGTGGATGGCGGCCGGTAATCGGATTAAAGAGCGCTGGACCGCCTCCAATAAGATTATGACGCCCCGACGATTCAAGTAATGGCTTGGAATTAAGAGGGAAAGTCCATTTTGCGGCTATCTCAATGCCTATGGCGTGGTCTTGGTTTCGCGGCGGAGGAGGTCCATCCGTTCATCAAAGGCTTGGGCGACGATGTTTTCCATCTCTTTGCCCACATATTGTTGGTTGGCCGCAAGATAGGTCTTAACGGATTCCCAGTAGCGATCTATGGCTATCGGAGTATGTAGGTGACTAATATGGTTTATGATAGCTGCTTGCTTCCGGTCGCGGAGATCGTCGTTGACCATGTCGTAAATGTCCCGGAGATGCTGCATTTGTTCGTTGGAAAAGCCCGTTTCCCCAGATTTTAATTTGATGTCGTCATAAATTCTAAGCAACTTGATGAAACTCCTTTGTCGGGCCATCCTATCTCTGGCCTTGGCTAATAGCCTTTCGGTCAATCGGGTCAGGTTGGCTTCGTAAGCCTTTTCCAATGCCTCCTGATAGTCTTCGGTGAATCGTGATGTTTTTCTGAGTAACCGCATTTTTCTTTGATACAATAACCTTAGTTTGCTTAGTTCTCCAATTGATTGCAGCCGTTCGATGTATGAATCGACGTTGATGGGGTCTATGTATTTGTAAACAAGTGTAGGCCATTCTGTGTTGGGTTCGAGGACAATCCCTTGGTGGGCCGTAAACAGGGACAGGACCAGGGCAGGGCGGCCGATGATATCTTCAGAAGTGATATCGTTTAGAAATTCATTAACAGCTTCAAATCTCTTGGGGATATCCCGGCGGAGCAAGTAGAAGTTAAGAAACCAACTCTCTGATCGGTTGGGGAATTTTTCATGTATGGCGGCCAGGCCGAGCAAAAGCATTTTAATTTGATTAGCATAGTTCAGATACCTGGACACCTCGCCGAAACCCAGTATTCTGACCCGGTCGGTTTCCGGGTTCAGGTAGTTGGTCATCAATACTTTGGCCTGTGGGCTAAGTGATCTGAGGATATTGGAGATTCTACCCGCCTCGTACAAGTCTTTCTCAAAGGTGTTTTTGCCGACGCTTTTGAGATTTTTTTTGCGGTAGATGTAAACCGGGGGAGTGTCGGTGCGGTGGGCGATGATGTCCTGGTAAGAAATATGGCCCAGGCTGATGATGTTAAGAAATCTTTCCCATACCGCCACGGTGCGGCCGGCTGACTCCGGTCCGCCTACCTCGTCCAGGAATTTTTCGGGAATGTCGGCAGCCAAACGCTTGAACCGGATTTCTTGCATCCGGTGCCAATCTGTGACGCCTTCCAGGACCAAAACTCCGGCCCGATAGATCTGAAAAAATGTGTTTAGGGTATCCTCGGTTAGAATTTCTTCTTTTATGGCCGCGGTGGTGATAATCGAGTGGATGAAAAGTAGATCCCAGAGAAGACGGTCTTTCTTTTCCGTCATCAGTTCCAGACTGAGCCAGGAGAATTCGCCTTTTACCACGTGACCTAATAGGCCATGATGTCGGACCAGGAATTCAGTTAGGGCCACGGTTCGGGGGTCGTCTTCATATCGATTTAGGATTGATTCTTCACTCAGGACCCGCCATCCGATTTCAGGTTGTATAATGTGTTAAGTCATTCAAATGAGTTAGCTTAAATTATCGCCGAAAGGATTCCAAATGCCCGACAAAACAGCCCGTATTCTAATTGTCGATGAT
>JADFXY010000086.1:0-13232 GCA_015233355.1 Deltaproteobacteria bacterium
CGTAACCTGCCGTATTTCCCAGGGCGTTGCCCTGGGCTAACATAGAGCGCCCCGTTGGGGCTTATTCGGAATGGTCTATTTTAAAAAAGTTGGCACGATTGTTCGTCGGCTTAAGTCAATGACATTGAGCTGCAACAAACAGTTTCAGTTGACCAAGGATGAGGGCCAGGTGGTTGAGGAGGCGTGGAGCTTAGAAGCTGGGTTCACCATGTTTCATGTGATCAACGCCTACACCAGAGCAGCCCAGGATAAATCTTTGGGTGTTGAGGAATCGGTAAGGCTGGAAAGGGTTGGTGGCCTGATCCTCAAGATGATCAAGAAGTAGTCTGGTTAAAACGTCTATCTATGGGGGTAGCTGTCTGCCTATATCCGGTGGGCGGCTATTCTCACTTTTCAAATAAGGAGGAAGCCCTATGCGCAAATTACTTTGGTGGATTATCTGGATATTCTTTATCCTGGCCTTTTTGTATAACATTTTCAAGGGATAGAATCCATTTAAAGGAGGAAACCATGGATTTCTTAGACGATGTAGGTCCTTTTGAATTTGCTCTTTTTCTGGCCATCTCTGAGGAAATGGCGGACGAGGAAAGGGAGCGGTTGCTGTTTGAAAAGGGTATGTTCTTGCCGGAAGATCAGGATATACTGAGCTGTATTGATGAATCTTGGGACGATGAATTCCCCGATGATTATCTAGCCGATTGATTCATTTGGGCTACTGTAACTTTGAGCCTGAATGAGGCGAGGTTGCAGTAGCCGTGTTCCTATGAAATTAGTCCGAAGGAAGAGATAATTGTCTTTACTGAAAGCCTTACGTAATCAGGAGATCCTGGCAAAGACTCTGGATGAATTCATTCAAGCCCTGAAGAAATCCAAGAACTAACTCGATCCTCTGATTGTCAAATTTTTCTTGACTTCAGATCATGGGACGTGCTAAACAACAATCAGTATAGGCAAAGAGAATTTGTCTAATGTTTTTATTGCTATTTTTAGAATTTAAGCCAAGAAGGCTTACGTCGAATACCGGCGTATTGTCTTTCTTGGCTTTTTTGTTTGGTGCGCAGGTAGAATTTAAAATTTATGAGACACTTAAATAACTACATGGAACCTCGGGTATTAATTGAGGCTTTGGACTGGTTGGTTCCGAACCGCGGCCAAAAGCTTTGCCATGGCAGGTGTGACATGACATTTGGAGAGGTAGATGAAGACGAGATGACTTCCTCATGGGAGATGGCCGATGGAAACAAGACGACTTCCATTAATTATTTCATTGTTTTCTCAATAATTATTCACATCGGGCTGTTTTCCCTCGCCTCTCTTTACCGTCCGATCATGAAACCACCGATTAAGGAGGAGGTGATTTTTGTGACCTCCGTGGCTGAACCGAAACCCGCGCCAAAGGTAATCCCGCTTCCGGCCCCCGCCATGCCGGCGCTGGGTAGCCCCGACAAACCGGCGGATGTGAAAACCACTTCGGTTCCGGATGAACCCAAGAAGATTCCTGCACCGCCTGAGAAGTCTGTAGCCAAGACCACGATCCCATTGCCACGGTCTCAGCCGCGGCATAGGACCAATATTTTGGACAGACAGAAGAGACGGTCGGTTCCGAAGGTGGCTAAGCCCGACGACACCCCTGTGGTGGCTCCGGCCCCAGTGGTTCCTTCACCGACGTCAGCTCCGGCGGCAAAGGAAAATCAAGAGAATCCATCCCAAACAGCCGGTCCAGCCGGTTCTACCGGGACCGCCTCTTCCTCGGGATCATCTCAAACAAGCAATGCTCGGGCCGGAACGGGCCACGGGGGGCGGGGCGGGCCAGCCGGTACAGGCAGTGTCGGACGGGGGTTACCCAATGGAATAGTTGGGGGCACCCAAGACCTGCTCAAGGGTTATGCCGCCGGCATCCATAGCCTGTTGGAGCGGCATAAGCACTACCCACCGTTGGCCCGGCGGCGGAATCACCAGGGTAAGGTGGTTATAAAATTTACCGTCACCGATGATGGTCATCTTTTTGGTCAACCGACCATAGATCATAGCAGCGGATACGAAACATTGGATGAAGCTGCCCTTAAGTGCGTTAACGCGGCCGCACCTTTTCCGGCTTTGCCCAGCGAGATCGAAGTCAGACCGGTCACCTTCAAAATGACGCTGGCCTTCGTACTTGAGTAGAAGCTCGAAGAATAGAGTCAAAAATAGATGGACCTAAGACGGGATCAGAAGCCCCCGGATGCTCTGAAGCGAGTGATTAAGTAAAATATTCGCAATAGAAATTGCGGTTAGATAACATTTAGTCTCACCAATTAAGCCAAGAAGGCGATTGATGGAAGAATCCGTCAGCGTCATGTTGGCTTTTTTGTTTAAACCCGGCCCGGAATCAGTCCATCTCTTTGTCGCGACGGATGGCTGAAAAAAAACAAAATAAACGATGCGCTTAAGTCTTGATTATCGACTCAGACACCATGGCCCGGCCCGCCGCGGCCGAATTCAGATAAGGAGAAAAGGAATGAAAACCTGGTGGCGAAGAAAATCTCCCGTGCCGGCGATATTGTCGGCCAGCTTGACCATATTCTTGATGTTCACCTGTTCGATCAATGCCTTTGCCGAAAGCTCGGGCCATTTGACCTTGGATGAAATTACCGTCGTGGATTCCGCCAGCTCAGATCCACAGGCTGCTGTCGTGGAAAAAAATGTTATCGAAAAAGGCAAAAACGTGACCATCCCCGATGTGTTGAAAGATGAGCCGGACATAGTCGTCAGTCGGCGGGCCGGGATTGGGGATAACGCGGATATTTTGGCCATCCGCGGGCTTTCGGCTAACCGGATCATGCTCAATATCAATGGGCGGCCGGTTAACGCAGCCGGGGTCGTAGGCGGATACTACATCGACTGGTCTACGGTGCCTCTCGATAACATTGAGAAACTTGAAATCATAAAGGGTGGGAGTTCGGCCATCTACGGTAACAATGCCCTGGGCGGCGTGGTCAACGTAATCACGAAAAAACCGACAGAAAAAATGGAAACATCAGCTTTCGCAACTTATGGCGGTGGCACCGGGATCGACGGCATCCAGAATTATCGTTTGACCAACAGCTATAAAATCGGTCCGTTCGGGTACTCCATTTCCGGAAGCTTCCAAAAGGCCAATCCATTTTTGTGGAATAATGACTATGAGGGTAAGAACTTTTCCTCTAATCTGTATGTTGACATGCCATTATCCGGCCAGCTTGCTTTAGGATTCCAATATGCCAACACCATCCGGGGATTCATCCGGGAAAACAGGAAATCTCAGAATCCGAATGATCCCGGTTTTTACCAAAAGCTGAATAATGGCTACCCGCTGTCTTTTGGTGAGACCATGGCTCCCGGCAGTGGTAAAGTGCTTATGCCCGGACCTGGAGCGATGTGGGATAAATCCAAGAATTACTTCGACGTGGGCTACGCCCAACCCATCGGTAACGCCATAGTTGAATTCAAAGCTTACAAGAATTACGAAGACCGTAACGAAAAAAATTATTCATCAACGTTTGTAAACCCCAGCTATGGCGACGGAGCATTGGTCCTGGATCGTAAAGTGGAGTCCGACCGGTCCTACGGCGGCAGTCTTCAAGGCACGGTACCGCTGGGCAGCCACGAACTGATCACCGGCCTAGACTATAAGGTGATGATGTATGGCGATACCGTAGTCAATTATGTTGACAACAATTACAACGGCACACCCTACACCGGAGGACCGTCCAGCAACCTGGGCACTTCCTGGGGGTATTACGCCCAGGATACCTGGAAGATGTTCGACTGCTTCACCCTGACCGTGGGGCTCCGATATGACACCTATTCAAACGAGCCGCAACACGGGGCGAACATCAAAACGCTGGAGGACAACGCCTTCAGCCCCAAATTGATCGGAACCTACCGGGTCACCGATGCCGATACCGTCACGGCCTCGCTCTATCAGGCCCTGAGAACGCCCGGTCTGCCTGAAACATACTGGTGGTACAACGGCCAGACACATGGAAATCCTGAATTGAAGCCGGAAAAAAACAATGCCGCCGAGCTGGCCTGGCAACACACTCTTGGCAAGAAGCATCTGGCCAAACTCACCGGATATTACTATTCTATTGACGATTTCATTATCTTCCGAAACGACCCCACCTGGCGCGGCGTATATAATATTGACAAGGTCCAGATAACCGGCGTGTCTTTAAGCGGGAAAAGCGAAATCCTGTCCTGGCTGAATGGTACGGCGTCGGTCACTTACATGAAGACGAACAAAGAAGGTGACATATTCGACACGTCCAAGCTGACCGACCAGTTGGACTATATGCCTGACTGGAGAGCCCATATCGGACTCGGATTCAAACTGCCCCTTTATGACGCCCTGTTCAATGTCACGACGCGTTACGTCGGTGAAGCGCAGACCATATACACGTATAAGACCACCACTCAATTCAGCCAACTTCAGCAGTTAGGATCATACGTCACCGGCGACCTGGAATTGAAGGTCCCGATTACCAAATATGGTGAACTGAGCATCTATGCCGAAAATATCTTTGATAAAGATTATGAGGAACGCTTCGGCTATCCCATGATGGGACGGATCATCGGCACTGCAGCCAAAATTACATTCTGACGGAGGTTTGATATGGACAACAATGCCTGGAAACAATGTGTAGATTTTCACGGACATGCCTGTCCCGGCCTGGCTATCGGTTTTAGGGCCGGTGAAGCCGCCCGGCAATACTTGGGTGTAACATTTTCATCGGATGAAGAGATCGTCTGCGTTGCGGAAAACGACGCCTGCGGGGTCGATGCTATTCAGGTATTGACCGGTTGCAGCCTGGGCAAAGGGAATTTGATCTATCGGGGTAGAGGCAAACAAGCCTTCAGCTTTTTTGACCGGAAAACCGGAAATAAAGTCAGGGTCGTCCTTAAGGTGACGTTTCCCAGGGAAAACATGGATAGGGATGCGGTTCAGGAGGCCATCCTGCATACACCCATCGACGAGTTGTTTGATTTTAAAATCCCTTCTTTTGATGTTCCGGAAACGGCTCGCCTGTTCAGCAGCCTCCAGTGTGATCAATGCGGTGAGAGCGCCGCGGAACACATGATGCGGCTCATGAACGGCAAAACGGTTTGCCTTGATTGTGCTAAGGAATATTCCAGGGGGTGGTGACCATGCCTGTATCATCCGCAGCAGAAAGGGATGTATTGTTTTGGAACAGGAAGGCGGATCGCTATCCTTTGCCTTTTGAGGATAGTGTATTCAACCAGACTGCCCTGACAGTTTCCCGCATTAAGGCCATGGGGGTGACCGTCGAAGGAAAGCAACTCCTTGATATTGGGTGTGGGACCGGTGTCTACACCCTGCCTCTGGCTGCAGAAGCTCAACATGTAATGGGACTGGATATCTCGGAAACCATGCTGGCCCGGTTAAAATACGAAGTCGATACCCGCCATATCTATAATGTTGATGTCATCAAAGCTGACTGGAGCGATCTGGATATAGAAACCTTGGGGTTGGTCTCCGCCTTCGATGTGGTCTGGGCGGCCATGACTCCGGCTCTCAGAGGCCAGGACAATTTGTTTAAAATGGACAGGTGTTCCCGTGAGTGGTGTGTCTACATCGGCTGGGGAAGAATCCGAGAGAATGAGCTGATGGAAAAGGTGTTCCAGGCCCACGGCCTGTCATTGCAACCGCCGCCCGGCGCCTTTGCCGCTCATGCCCTGCTGGAAAAACAGGGACGACGCCCCCGGTTTGAAGTTATAGACACAGAATGGGAATGGACCGGAACAATAGACGAAGCTGAAGACGATATGACCGCCCACCTCGAACGTTTGGGAGCAAGTGTGCAGCCAGATGTCGTACAGAAGATTGTGGGGTCCTGGTCCGTCAATGGGGCGGTTCGGCACATCACCCGCGCCGAACAGGGAATTGTTGTTTGGAGGACTGATTCATGAGACGGCTTGGAGTGATCTTAATCTTTATTCTTGTGTCGGCCATCTATCCCGCCATTGGCCTGGGGGGTCAGCCGGAGCAACGGGTGGTGGAGGATATGCTCGGGCGAAAGGTCACCCTGCCCCAGAAGGTCAAGCGGATAGTTCCGCTGGGCGGGGCCATGCGCTTTGTGGTCTACTTAAACGCCTTTGACCTGGTCGTCGGTGTCGAAGGGGCGGAATCGCGTCTGGACGCATCGTCCCTCCGGCCGTACGGCCTGGCCATCCACCAGGCAGCTACTCACCTCCCGGTTATCGGGGAAGGCTGGCAGAAACCGGTAAATGTTGAAGCCGTCATGACCGTTCATCCTGATCTGATCATTACGGCCGGATTTGATGCGGCCAAGGCCAACGATCTGGCGCAGAAAACCGGAGTGCCGGTGCTGGGGCTCGGCTATGGCGGCAGCGCCGGATTTCTGGACATGAATGAAGTCATCAAAGCTCTCACCCTGATGGGCCGGGTGCTAGGCCGGGAGCAACGGACCCAGGAGGTTGTCTCCTTTATCGATACTGCTCAGAAAGATATTTTGCGCCGAATCGGACCATCGGAAAAGGGCGGCCCCAGTGTCTATGTGGGTTGTCTCGGCTCCAGAGGGACCCACGGCATTACCAGTACTGACGCCAACTATTTCCCTCTTGAGGCGGTGCGCGGTAACAATGTGGCCAAGGGTCTTGGTCAGCGGGGACACCTGTTTATCGATAAAGAGCAGCTTCTGGTCTGGAATCCGTCAATTATCCTGGTGGATGCGGGAGGGCTGACCATCCTCAAGGAAGACTGTGCCAGGAACCGGGATTTTTATGACCGGCTTGATGCCGTCAAGCAAGGTCGGGTCTATACCACTCCACCCTATAACTACTATTATACCAATGTGGAAATCGCCCTGGCCAATGCCTATTTCACCGGGCATGTCCTCTATCCCGAAAAATTTGCCGATTTGAATCCAGGCCAAAAAGCTGATGAGATTTTCCGGTTCTTCACCGGCGTGGCCTGTTATGACCAGATGCGGAAGGAGTTCGGCGGGTATCAGCAATTGCAGTTTGTCAACGGGGTTATCAATGCTCATTGACCCCTCGGCCGGACCTGAACAGAGCGGCTACGAACGGTTAACCAGGCGAAGAACACTGGTTCTGCTGTTCGCCGTTTTTCTGTTTTCGACTGTAGCCATTTTGTCACTGGGGGTCGGATCGTACCAGCTTAGCCCGGCCGCCATTCTGAAAGCTCTGTGTGGCCTGGGCGACGAAGGAATTGTCAGACATCTGGTCTGGAGTATTCGTCTGCCCCGGACCATGGGAGCCATTCTGGCCGGCGCCGGACTGGGCGTATCGGGTATCGTGATGCAGACCCTGCTCAAGAATCCTCTGGCCGCTCCATCCACTCTGGGGGTTTCCCAGGGGGCGGCTTTTGGTGCGGCTTTCGCCATAATCATGCTTGGTGCGGGGCAAACTCATGTCTCCGGCAACGAAGCGGTGACCCTCACCTCCCGGTCAACCGTGGTGATTTCAGCCTTTACCGGATCGCTGATCACAGTGATAGTCATATTTGCCCTATCCACGATCAAAAGGATCTCGGCTGAATCGATGATCCTGGCCGGGGTGGCCATGAGCGCTTTCCTGAGTGCCTGCACCATGCTTTTGCAATATTTCGCCAGTGATGTTCAGGTCGCGGCCACCGTATTCTGGACATTTGGCGACCTGGGCAAGGCCGGTCCTCCGGAAAATGTCATCATGGCCGTGACCCTCGTTCCGGCGTTTCTTTATTTTATGCTTAAAAGTTGGAGTTACAACGCCCTGCAATGGGGTGACGATGTGGCCAAGAGCCTGGGGGTGGGGGTAAAAAGCCTCAGACTGGCCGGATTGGTCATCACCTGCCTGATCGTATCCGTGGCCACCTCCTTTCTGGGCATTATCGGATTTATCGGTCTCCTGGCTCCCCACCTGATGCGGCTGGTCGTGGGCAATGATCAGCGCTTTCTAATCCCGGCTTCCGCCCTGGCCGGAGGACTGCTGCTGCTCTGCTCAGACATTTTTTCCCGGACGGTGCTGGCTCCGGTTATTTTGCCGGTCGGCATCATCACCTCCTTTGCCGGGGCGCCGCTTTTTCTTTACCTGCTGCTGACCAGGAGGTCGCGTTGATTAGCATTGAAGGTATTTCATTCTCTTACGGCAAGCATGAAGTTCTAAAAGACATTTCTTGCCACATTCAGGGCGGCCAGGTCGTCTCGGTTCTGGGTATGAACGGTTCGGGTAAAAGCACATTACTCAAGACCATCAACAAAATATTGCATCCCCATAGGGGTACCGTGCATCTGCATGGGCGAGATACCGGCCGTATGTCACGGGAACAGCTGGCCCGCAGCATCGGGTACATGCCTCAGAAATCACGGGCGGTGGACTGCACGGTTTTTGAGGCCGTGCTCATCGGCCGTAAGCCCCATATGACCTGGCATGTCTCGGCCAGGGACATCCAGGAAACCAGCCGGATCATCGAACTCATGGGGCTTGGCCCATATTCCGACCGCAACACCACTGAACTGAGCGGCGGAGAACTCCAGCGGGTGGTGATTGCTCGGGCACTGGCCCAGGCGCCGCAGGTTCTGCTCCTGGACGAACCGGTAAACCATCTCGATATCCGGAGCCAACTTGAGGTGATGTCTCTTATCCGGGATGTGACCAAACGGCTCGGCCTGGTGACCATTACGGTCATGCACGACCTGAACACCGCCCTCCGCTTCTCGGACAAATTTTTGATGATGGCGGATGGCCTACTCTTTGCCACCGGGGGACGGGAAGTAGTCACGGCCGAAAATATCAAGGAGGTCTATAAACTCAACGTCATGGTCCGGGAGATGGACGGGATAGCGGTGGTTATTCCCTGTCATGACCAGGGATCATGTTGCCGTGACGAGAGCCCCGCTACTTCTTCCTCCCGGAAGTTAAGGGCCGTGTCACCAATTCATTAACCTGAAAGAGAGCTTATGGTATGGGCCAAAGAGAATTTTTTGACCGGATGGCTGAGACATGGGACCGGGTGTGCCAACACGATCCAGGTAAAATAATTGAAATCCTGGATATGGTTGATCTCCGGCCCGGCGACGCGATTCTGGATGTCGGAACCGGCACCGGAATTCTCATTCCCTTTCTTCTGCCGCGGATTGGACCCAATGGTACGATCACGGCCATTGATCTGTCGGAAAACATGATTGCAGTGGCCCGGCAAAAATGTCGAAGCGATGCCGTTGAGTTCATGGTGGGTGATGTGCTTACGATGCCGTTGCCTCCGGCTTCCTTCGATGCGGTTATCTGTTATTCCGTTTTCCCGCACTTTGACGATAAGGCACGAGCCATAGCCAGGCTCGACAGTTACCTGAAGCCGGGTGGAGAACTAATTGTCTGCCACTCCCAAAGCCGGGATGCGATCAACCAGCTTCACAAATCCGCAGACGCAGAGGTGGCGTCTGACAATCTCCCGGATGCCAGTGAGATTGTCAGATATTTCGTCCTAACGGGCATTGGTCCCAAGTCTATTATAGATGATGAAAGGATGTTCGTGGTGGTGGGTAAAAAGCCTGAAGTTTAGTTTAGATATGTAGCCAGGTGGATGGACTGCAGCCTCACCGGCCGCCGTCTGGACACTGTTGGTCACAGTAGACGGCTCTGGAAATCAGGTGCATGATCATGACCATCATCTCCACGAGTCGGAGACGCATCAGCATGCACATAAGATTCAAGTGAGAACCAGCAATATTCACATGAAAAAAGAAGGCGAACGGTTTGGGCTGAACCAGCTCGCCTCTCCTGTTTTCATCCTCCAAATTCCAAAGAAATGATACTCGTGCTTCCTACATGAATGGATTCTGTTCTTCTTAACACCAACCAACACGAACCCGTCTTTTACTTGTTTTTAAAAAGCATAGTTCATTGAGAAGAGTGGTGATATCGCGGCGTTGGTGTTCTTCCCGATTAGGTCGATACCTAAACCAAAAGCCAGAGAAAATTTCTCTGTAGCCATATATTCAATCCCCGGAATGACCGAAACGAGGGATTGCAAGGGCAATGTGGTTGAGGGGCCGAATAAACGCCCGCCCCCCCAAGAGCTGGTCAACTCCAATAAACTAACCCACTTATCGGTTATCGGGTATTCTGCGGCCAGATTGACGGTAACAAAATCTCCCGGATGCTGGTTACCATCGTCATCAGTAAAAGAGGTGGGCATCGAATACCAGAGATTGCCATACAAAATAACAGGATTGATATACTTCGACACATTGAAACCGGTCGTGAAAAGATAAGAGCCGCAGCCGATGGCATCCGTACCCAGGGCGCTGGGATTGAGCTGGTCAAATTTACCGGTAGGAAAGCCCGTGGAAAACAAAGCTGTTACCGTGGGCAGGTTTGGTGTCTCTTCCACCAGGCGGTATTTGACTGTCAGGTTGAGATCCCCCAAGCCTCCGGAATCCGCAGAGGTCTCGCCCTTAGGTCCTGGTTCGTCGACGCTTCTGGCCCACCTGTGGACATAGGGGATTACTAAAAAGACTTCCATATCTTCGATAGGCCCGTATGTCAGTTTATAGTTCATGAAAAAATTTCGGATAGTGCCACCACTAGAACCTCGACTCCAGTTGCTATTGAAAGTATCGGTGACAAAACTATAGCCAAAAGTCGGTTGAATGGCGAGCTTGCCTTTTTCAATAGGAGTGGCCGTATCAGTCACGATAGGCCCGTAGGTGGTGGGGATATCAACTTTTTCCACACCTTTTATATCCAGCAGGAACGGCTTCTTTGGAACAGCACCCTCGGTCGATTCTCGTGGGGAAGCCATCTGCCCAACATTCGCATCGCCCGCAAAAGCCATGCCTCCAAAAATAATGAAAACCGCCATAACAGCCAATGATAACCTTTTCAAGAACATATCTTCCCTCCTGAATGAAAAACGAAATGTAAATTTTTTTCAAATTGTGCCCAAGACAAAGAAACACAAAAACCATTGACCCTTCTACGGTCTGGAAGCCTTCTTGGCTCTATATTCTGATCGTCTAAAAGAAACGGCTATCTAACATTTGGCAACGGCAGCATTCTGGCTGCCCGGTTCATCTGTTGCCTTTGTAGAGAATGCTTCGGGACAATAGAACCGTATCCGGCCAATTTGCCTACCTTAGTCGGCTTGCTGTAGTTTCATAATCTCACGGCAGCAGTCATTCCTGAGAGTATAATCAAGGCCATTGACTGAAATCAGGTGTTCGTCTTTCATGAAAGTCGAGGCAGAATAGTCGCGGATTAGCCTTCCACGGTGCATCACTACGATTCTCTCACCGAGCAGGGATATGATATCCATGTCATGGCTGATCAGAATCTTAGTAACGGAAAGTTGCCGAAGTATATCGCAAAAGAGTTCCTCGTTCTGCGGGTCTAAATTGGCGGTTGGCTCGTCTATAATGAGCGCCCGAGGCCGCATACTGAGAACCGATGCCAGAGCGAGTCTCTTGCGCTCGCCCGCGCTAAGATTATTAGGTACACGGTCCTCGAAACCCGTTAGACGGACTTGAGCAAGGGCCTCTTCGACCCGCGCATCGACCTCTGAGGCGGCCAGTTTTAGCTGCTTGGGACCGAAAGCAACCTCTTCCCTACATGACGGGCAAAAGAGTTGATCTGCCGGGTCTTGAAAAACCATCCCAATGTGCCGCCAGAGTTTATTGCGCCCTTTCTTTGAAACCAATCTCCCATCGAAGAAATACTGCCCATCACCTCCAAGTATGCCGGCCATGCAAGACACCAGCGTTGATTTACCGGCCCCATTTTCTCCCAGGATTGCAACGCTTTCACCCTCGCGAATCGCGAGTTCCACGCCACGGATTCCCCATGTGCCGTCAGGGTATAGATACCGGTAATCGTGCATTCGGATCAGGTCGTGTGCGAGCGCCTCCTCAGCCGTCATTCCATCACAGTTCTGAGTGTCTGGTGCTATCGACAGTGTTGGAGAATGACGATAGTCTTCATCGTGGTCCGTTTCATCCCCGCGGCAGCAGCTAAGCCGAAATGTGAAATCCAGCCCATGTGCTCGCAGATACTTTTTGTGTGACACCAGTTCCTGCATGGAAAAATCGTGGTCAATTCTTCCATCCTCCATCACCACGGCCCTTGAGCAGAGACCATAGAGCAACGGTAGGTCATGACTGATACAAATAAGGGTTCCCCTGAACTGGCGCAGCAGCTCAGCGAACATGTTTTCCTGTTTAGGATCGAGGTTAGCCGTGGGTTCATCAAGGATGAGCACCTCCGGATTCATCGCAAGAATAGCGGCCAGGGCGGCGCGTTTCTTTTGACCATAGCTCAGCCGGTGGGGCGCTTTGAACCGCAAATCCAACAGACCGACTTCCTTCAAGGAATTCGCCACGCGGTTTTCAACCTCCAGGCTATCCAGTTCCTGATTTTGAGGTCCAAATGCCACATCCTCATCAAGAGTATTACAAAATAGCTGATCGTCCGGGTCCTGAAAAAGCATTCCTATTTGCAGACGTGCTTGTCTCAAGTAGTCGCCATCAAGTGGGAGTCCTTCGTAAAAAATCGTCCCGCTTCTGGGACGAAAAAGACCGTTGAGGTGCAGGGCCAGGGTGGTCTTACCGGCGCCGTTTTGTCCTACCAGGGCAATCCTGTCGCCACGATGAATCGTTAAATCGATCCCTTTAAGTGCAGAACGACCATCTGGATACGCGTAAACTAACGAACGGATATCAAAGAGAGGCCGAACAGTCTCATCGCCGGATGCCGGGAGAATTTCCGAATCCCAATTACCCTCTTTTACCCTGTCATACATGCTCAGGTCTCCGAAATTCGCTTCGCCTTGGCTTATAAAGAGGGCCTATCCCTCACCATTGTCTAACGTTTACAAGTTGTGACACAATGTCATTGACTTAAGGGCAAGGTCATCGGATCCTATTCTAATAAATAGTCTATTCCGATTAAGCCCTGAAAGGGCGCTCTAGGTTAGCCCAGGGCAACGCCCTGGGACAGGTGGATACATATATATAAATTACCTAATAGCTATATAAATTAGGCAGTGATTTGGAACCACAGCCGTGATTGCGTATCCCTTCCAATGCCAATGGTTTTAGGGGCCGTCCGACCCCCTGACCATTCTGCTGACACGTAACCTGCCGTATTTCCCAGGGCGTTGCCCTGGGCTAACATAGAGCGCCCCGTTGGGGCTTATTCGGAATGGTCTATTTTAAAAAAGTTGGCACGATTGTTCG
>JADFXY010000087.1:0-13090 GCA_015233355.1 Deltaproteobacteria bacterium
TGAGAAAATTGCCAACGCAATCATTTTGGTACATCAACTCACGAATTGTGGAACGTTACTTCTCGATTCTAAATTCACGACCGGGTCTCGACATTGGCTTGCGTCTGGCTTAAGTTAATGACATTGGGTTACGTGTTACGACTTGCAGGTGTAGGTTGCCGGGCCGCGAGTTATGGATTAGTCTAAAGGATGCAGTCCCGGCCGGGTATATGTTACCCCGGGAAGTGTTTATAGAAATCACCTCTTGTTCCCACATAACGAAACAAGATGATTTTTCCCTTTCTATCAAGCTCGACACCGACCCGGTAATTGGCAAAACGGAGACGATAGCAGGAGGGCCATCCCGTAAGTTTCTTTATATTTGTTAACTTAAATGGATTATCTATTCCGGAGTGATGTTCTTCAAGAAATTCTGCAATCGTTTTGCGGACCTCAGGATCAACATGGTGAAAACTTTTGTAAAATGTAGGCATGATTTTCATTTGCCACATATTATCGGCAGCCATACTGGTCAAACCAGGCCTTCTTTTCTTATCTTATCCAGGAAGTCGGCAATAGTCAAAGCCTGTTCGTCGCGATCAACCCGCTGGGAATACTTGATCGCCTCGGCCAGTTCTTCATCCTCAACGTAAGGGATATCCCGATCTTGCAACTCATCTGGTTCTTGAATGATTTTAACAAATTCAGCCGGAAGAGTTTCCAGGAAAGCTAACACCTTCCGGGCCAACTCCTGGTCGTATAGTTCGAGCCTCAACGAAGTCATACTGTTTCCTTGGTGAATAAGGTTTAATCCATGACTTACTAATTTCATTATATCCCAAGGCCGCTTGGTTGACAAGAGGTATCTATAGGTGTGTTGCTAGACCTGGAGGCGTACTTTACATGATTTAATCCAAATTGGCAGAAGTTAATACTGGAGGAAATATGAGATATGTCGGCTTGCATGAATATGTTAAAACTGCCCTTAAAGTGGCTGAGTATCAAAAGGATGCTGAAGTCGGTTGTGTGGTGGCCACGGTGCCGGTCCTTCCAGGATGCATGACTCAGGCCGACAATTTTGAAGAGGCCCGGGACAACCTGATTGATGCGATAGAACTCTGGGTTACGGTGGGATTGAGGGAGGGGGAGGAGATGCCGGAGGTGAATGGGGTCCGGTTAGCCACTTCAATGGAAAGGTTCTTGATATGACCCGGAATGAGCTTCTGTCCCAAATTGCTCTCGGCGAAGACAGCTATCGCCAGTTCAAGGCGGATGTGCGCAATATTGACTCTTTGGCCGCTGAGATGGCGGCGTTTGCCAATTCCGAAGGCGGGGCCATTTTGATCGGCGTCGGGGACGACGGAGCCTTACCGGGCTTGTCGCCGAAGGATGTAAGCCGGATCAATCAGCTTATCGGCAACGCGGCCAGTCAGCAGGTGCGGAGCCCTTTGGTTGTACGAACTGAAAATATCCTTCTGGAAAACGGCCGCATCGTCATCGTGTTAACCGTGCCAAAGGGGATCGACAAGCCCTATTTCGACAAGAACGGGGTCATCTGGTTCAAATGTGGAGCCGACAAACGGCGGGTGAACACCAAGGAGGAGCTACGCCGTCTGTTCCAGAGCGTCGGCCAGTTTTACGCCGATGAATTGCCGACCAAGGCCGGCATCGATAAGCTCGACAAATTACGCTTTCGAGATTTCTTAAGGGATGTGTACCAGCAAGAGTTTCCGGATTCACCGGACGAGCTTCTGCGGCTGCTTCAGAACATGAACCTGGCCACGGATGACGGCCGGTTGAATCTGGCTGGAGTGCTGCTTTTCGCTGAGCGGCCTGAATGGATAAAGCCACAGTTCATAGTCAAAGCCATCCGGTATCCCGGTAACGATATTCACCCCGGCCAGTACCTGGACACCGAGGATTTTTCCGGCCCCTTGCGCAAAATCTTTGATGAATCAATGGGTTTTGTGATGCGTAATTTGCACAAGGTGCAGGCTGGGCAGGGCGTTAATTCACCTGGGATTCCGGAAATCACACCTTCGGTTTTTGAAGAACTTCTGGTCAACGCCCTGGCGCATCGGGATTATCTGGTCAACGCGCCCATCCGGGTTTTCGTGTATGACAACCGGATCGAGATTATCAGCCCCGGCCATTTGCCCAACAACCTGACGGTGGCCAAAATCAAGGCGGGCAACTCCAATATCCGCAATCCGATACTGGCCTCGTTCATCGCCAAGGGCTTGCTGCCTTATAAAGGTCTGGGCTCCGGCATCAAACGGGCGCTGGCTGCCTGGCCGGAGATCGACTTCCTTGATGATCGCTCCGGCTGCCTGTTTACAGTGACGATTCACCGACCGCCGCCTCTTTCCTCTTGACATTTTCCCCGAAGTATGATAACATTCATCTCCTAAATCAAGATAACATTGGTTTTGATACCAATGTTCCAAATTAATTCTTGAATATTACGCGGATATCTCATTCGACCCTAATCTGCGCAAATCGGTTCAATCTGCGGACTAAGAGGGTAGGGCTGGTGTTGGCAGGATAAGGGACACCAGTGGCATCTTGTGTATGACTACGAACAGGAGGAAAATATGTTGGGTGATCCGGATTCAGCGAAAATGGTGGTCAGACCTGATGTGAATAATTTAAATACCAACAGAATCCCGTCGGGCAGGTGCGAGACGTGTGTCTATTTCCATCCGGCCGTCAGGCAATACGGAGGTGAAGGGGATTGTCGGAAAAACCCGCCGGTGATCTCTACCTTCGGCACGAACGCGGTTAACGATCTGGGTGACAGATGGGCTCGGGTGGCGAAATCCGACTGGTGCGGCAATTATGTGGATAAACCGGATCTGACGCAAGACAGCCGGGTTCGCCAGGCCAGAACCTAACGGACAAACAAATCAGTGCTTAAATATCGTTCTCCGGTGTCGGGCAGGATAACCACAATCTGTTTTCCCTGGCTCTCGGGCCGCCGGGCGATTTCCAAAGCCGCCCAGGTGGCCGCACCGGAGGATATGCCGCACAAAATCCCTTCCCATTTCGCCATATCTCGGGCCGTCTCGATGGCCTGGTCATTACTCACCGGAATAATCTCATCAATGATTTGGGTATTCAACACCTGGGGCACGAATCCGGCTCCGATGCCTTGAATCTTATGGGGCCCGGGTTTCCCGCCGGACAACACGGCAGAGGCGGCCGGCTCTACCGCCACAGCCTTGAAACTCGACTTCCTGGCTTTGATCGTCTCGGCCACTCCGGTAATAGTCCCGCCGGTGCCGACTCCGGCCACAAATATATCCACCCCGCCTCCCGTGTCGGACCAAATTTCCTCGGCCGTGGTCCGGCGATGGATGGCCGGGTTGGCCGGGTTGGCGAACTGATTGGGCATATGGGCCTGGGAGGTGCTTTCCAGTATCTCTTTAGCCTTGGCTATGGCTCCCTTCATCCCTTCCGGACCCGGAGTCAGGACCAGTTCCGCCCCTAAATGTTTCAGCAGTGCCCGTCTTTCCAGGCTCATCGTCTCGGGCATAGTCAGGATAAGCCGATACTTTTTGGTGGCGCAGACAAAGGCCAGGCCCACCCCGGTGTTGCCGCTGGTCGGCTCCACAATCGTGCTGTCGGGGCTGAGCAGTCCCAGGGTCTCAGCCGCCTCAATCATGGATACGGCGATGCGGTCCTTGACGCTGCCTAAGGGGTTCAAAGATTCCATTTTGGCCAGGACGGTGGCTCCCAGACCCTGAGTGAGATGATTTAACCTGACCAATGGGGTCCGGCCAACGACTTTGGTCACATCAGCAAACATGCCTGTCATGTCAATCCCCTTTCTTTTGGTTGGTAGATCGATGGTGATTGCTCCCAATGTAGACCAGTTCGGGCCGCTTCAGCATCACTTTGGTATCGGGAGGGACGCTTTCGGTTAACCAAACATTGCCGCCGATGATTGACCTGGCCCCGATGACCGTCTCGCCGCCCAAGATAGTCGAGTTGGCATAGATGATGACGTCATCTTCGATAGTCGGGTGCCGTTTCTTGTTTTTGAGCTTTTCTCCGGCATCCCGCGGCAAGGATAACGCTCCCAGGGTGACGCCCTGGTAGAGCCGGACCCGCTCTCCTATTTCGGAAGTCTCGCCGATGACCACGCCCGTCCCGTGATCGATAAAGAAGCTTTCTCCAATCACCGCCCCAGGATGGATATCAATCCCGGTATGGCTGTGCGCGTACTGGGTCATAATCCGGGGGATGATGGGCACGTTCAGCCGATGCAGGCAGTGGGCCATGCGGTAGACGTTGGTGGCAAATAATCCCGGATAACTAAAGATGACTTCGTCATAACTCCTGGCCGCGGGATCACCCTCCAGCGTGGCCCGAATATCCTTGCCCAACACCTCTCTCAGGTTAGGCAAACATTGCAGGAACTCCAGAGCCAACCCATGGCCCAGGTCATTGCAATGGGATGATGGCTGGGTGTGGCGAAGGCAATCATGCTGAATAGACAAGACAATTTGCCGGGCCAGAGTTTGAAACAGGTCCGTTGCTTCCTGACCCAAGGAGTATTCCAGATTGACCGCATCGAGTCGGTTCTGGGTGAAGTATCCCGGAAAAAGGATCCGTCTGGCCTGGTGAATGATTTGAATGACTATTTCCCGGGAAGGAATAGGTGCATAGCCCACGTGGTCATAACAGGCTTCCGTGTTGCAGGAAGAAACCAGTTTATGGATTACCTCTGGAATTCTCTCATAATATTCGTTTACTGTTTCCGGGTGTTGAATGCACTCTTTGGCCAGGCAGATGTCCTTTATCATGGCTGGTTATCCTTTCCGATCAGAAAGATGCCGTAGGTGGCCAGTAAATTGGGCAGAAGATTGATAATGCTTCCCTGTTGTTCATGATTGGGAGTCCTGACAGCCACCTCGCGCAGGATGCGGAATCCGGTCTTTCGGGCGAAGGCCCTAAAATCTTCTATGGTAATCACCCGGATGTTGGGCGTGTCGTACCATTCATAGGGCAGTTGGGGAGAGATAGGGGCGCGGCCGGTTAGCAGCAATTGCAGCCGGATCCTCCAGTGACTAAAATTGGGGAAACTGACAATGCCCTTTTTCCCGATGCGCAGCAAGGACCTGATTAACCGGTCGGGTTCATAGACCTGCTGCAAGGTTTGACTGAGAATAACATAATCAAAAGCCTGATCGGGGTAGTCCCGGACTTCCTCGTTAATGTCGCCGTGGATAACCGACAGACCCTTGGCCACGCATTCGGCTACCCCGGTCTCGGTTCGTTCTACGCCGGTCCCGCTGACTTGCTTTTGATCCCTAAGGAATTTAAGTAAATCACCTTCGCCGCAACCGAGATCCAAGACCCGAGACCCCGGAGCAACCAGGGAGGCCACTATCCGAAGATCAAACCGGAGTTCATTTTGTTTGATATTCAATGTAGACACGTTCCAGAAAACCTTTCACCATGGTATTCAGCCGCTCGCTGGGCAGCAAAAAGGCATCATGACCCCAGGCGGCTTCTATTTCGCAAAAGCTCACGTCCAGGCCGTTTTTTTTCATGGCCTTGACCATGGCCTTGGACTGGTAAGTGGGGTAGAGCCAGTCGGAAGTAAACGATACGACCAGGAACCTGGCCCTGGCATGGGCAAAAGCCGCCACGGCCGACCCCTGTCCATAGTGGTATTCCAGGTCGAAATAATCTGCCGCCTTAGTTAAGAATAACAAAGAATTGGCGTCGAATCGGTCCACGAATTTGGTGCCCTGGTAATGGAGATAGCTTTCCACTTGGAAGTTCGCGTCAAAATCAAAGGAGAAATCCATCCGGTCCTGGAGCCGCCGGCCGAATTTATGCCGCATGGATTCATCGGACAGGTAAGTAATATGCCCGATCATCCTGGCCAGGGCCAGGCCCAGGTCCGGTTTCGGCCCGGCGTAGTAGTCCCCGTTGTTCCAGTTGGGGTCGGCCATGATGGCCTGCCGGGCGACCTCATTAAAGGCGATGGCCAGGGCGGAATGACGGGTGGTGGTGGCCAGTGGAATGGCTGAGGCGACCATGTCCGGATACCTGACCGTCCATTCCAAAACCTGCATCCCGCCTAAGGAACCCCCGATCACGGACAAGACCCGGGTGATACCCAGATGATCCAGCAGGGCCTTTTGGGCCGTAACCATATCCCCCAGGGTCACCAGCGGAAAATCCAGGGCATAGGGCCGATTGACGGCCGGGTTGATCGACGAGGGACCGGTGCTGCCCATGCAACTGCCCAGGATGTTGGAACACACCACAAAATAGAGGTCGGTGTCGATGGCCTTGCCGGGGCCGACCATGATGTCCCACCACCCCGGCTTGGGGTCGTCCGGGCTGTAGTATCCGGCCACGTGGGAATCTCCGGTCAGGGCATGGAGGACAAGGATAACATTGCTCTTGCCGGCATCCAGCTCTCCATAAGTCTCGTAGGCGATGGTCACCGGGCCGAGCTTTGCGCCGCTTTCCAGGAGCATTTCATGGGGCGGCTCGGCAAAGGTGAAGAATTTTTTCTCCACGATGCCCACAGAGACGCCGTGCTGGTCATGGTCGATATATTCGCTCACTTTGGTCACCGGGGTTCGAGTTGCGAGTTATAACTCCCTTAAGTATAATGACGTTGACTTCAAACCTGCAACGCGTAACCCGTAACTCGTTGCTATTTTTCCAGATACCCTAAAGGCATGATATAGACTGGGATCTGGCTCTTAGTCAGGCCTAGTCCTTTGCGGATTTCGTCTTCCTTAATGTTTGCGACCAGGCAGGTGCCGACTTTCTTGGCCGCCGACATGAGGTAAACATTCTGGGCGATGGCCCCGGCCGTAGAGTTGCCGAAATTCAGCTTTCGTTCGTTACTTCCGGCTTTTTCCGAAACCTTGTCTAAATCCACCACCAGGACCAATATGTGGGAGGCCAGGGCCACATACTCCTGGACCGCCACCTTATGCTTCAGGTCACTGGCGGAGAGGAATTTCAGCTTGCGGTTGAGCGGATCATAAAGGTAATTGCCTGTGGGCCCCAGCAGGTAGACGTCCATATACTGTTTTCCGTGGGCAGAAGGCGCTGTTCGTTTGCCGTCCGCCCGGTTTACGCCGTTACTCGCCCAGAGGATGGCGGCCAGGTCAGTGGCTGACAGCTCAGTGGTTTTGTACTTCCGGGTCGTCTGGCGCCGCTCCAGGGCGGTGTAAAGGTCAAAGTTGGCCAAGGCGGGACGTTCAGGGAGGACGATGTCTTTACTTTCCTGGGCCCAGGCCGGGGCGGCCAGAAGAAGGATTAACGCGAGGATCAGCATTCGAGGTACATAGTTTTTCGTGGTCATTATTCTCCTCCTAATGAAATTATGATTTGTTGATGGCTTTTTCCGAGCCAGCTTATTTGAAGCAGGTATTTTATCACAGAAAATCATAAGCCGTGATAAAAAAATCAACTCACCGCTGGTTTATTTAGCAATTCAATAGAGTTTTGGTAACGAGCAGCTCTGATGGGGACCCCTAAAAGGGTCAAGGCCGGAGCTTTCACCCCAGCCTTGATCTTACTTTTTCGGTTCTGTTTTTCGTTTTTCGGTTTTTGTTTTTCGGTTCCGACTGTGACATTGATACGACTGGTACGGCTACACTGATTGATTTTGAGCTTAATGTCCTTGACTTGCTGTTGTTCGTATCCTGTTCGACCGGTTTGTACCCGGCTTTGAGGCGGTTATTCCACCAGGAGGGTTAAGGCGGCGGCAGTGTCGCCCGCGGCGCATCCGGCGAAGAGGCCGTAGCCCCCGCCCAGGATGATTAACTCTTCGATCATTTCGGCAATGCACCGGCCGGCGGTGGGGCCTTGGGGATGGCCGAAGACGAGGGAAGAGCCATAGTTGTTGACGATTTTGTCGTCGATTTTCATCATTTTGTTCATGTAGACATCATTGACGGCAAAGGGGTTGTGGGTCTTGACGGCCTTCAGGTCGGCCACTTTCAACCCAGCCACGTCTAAGGCCATTTGGGCGGCCGGGACGACAGCCGCGGCCATAAAGCCCTTTTTCGCTCTGGCGTAGCCATAGGACAAGAGTTTGACTGTGATATTCTTGTCTTTGCTCAGCTCCTGAGCTTTTTCTTTGGTCGTGACGATGAATCCGGCATTGCCGTCGGCCGGGTGGGTCTGGGCGCCAAAGGTGATCACGCCGCCGGGCAGCGCCGGCCTTAATCCGGCCAGTCCCTCCGCCGTGGTGGGGAACACGCCTTCATCTGCCTCGACCGTTACCGTTTTCTTGCCCATCTTCAGATCTAAAGCGACCATATAACGTTTTTGGAAGGCCCGGTCATTGGCCAGACCATCGGTATATTGCTGATACCGGCGTAGAGCCATGGCATCGCATTCTTCCCGCGTAATTCCGGCTTCTTTGGCTACGTTTTCAGCCGTATGGATCATGGCGTTCTTGGCCCAGGGGTCGTTGCCGAAATTGTCCATCAGCCAGTTTTCGTGGATGACCTGGCCGCCCGGTCCCACCGGATTGGGGAAAACCATGTGCGGGCCATTGGAGCAGCGGTCGGCTAAGGCGACCAGGATGTTGCCGTACATGCCCTGGTCAACCGCGGCCGCGGCATATCCGATGGCCGTAGTCGAGGTGGCGCAGGCCTGGCTGAAGATGGGGCCGCTGACTCCTTCGGCGCCGATCATGGCCGCCAACCAGGGGGTGCCGTAAAAGCAGGACGGCTGCGGGATGGTATAGCCTAGGAAAACGCCGTCAAATATCTTGGGGTCTAATTGACGCTCGGACATGGCTTTCTTGATGGTATTGGCGCACAGGATAATCGCGTTTTCATTTTGAAGACTTCCCTGCCAGCGGCAAAAGGGTGAAGACCAGTATCCGCCGGTCGGGATATATGCATTCTTAAACTTTGACATAGTAATTCCTCCTTCAAGAATTCTGATGAGATCTATGAGAATTTAATGATGTTTTATGGTTACTTCTGGTCACTCCATTTGCCGTATTTGACCCGGAGTTCCCGGTGTAGGATTTTCCCCGTGCCGGTTCGGGGCATTTCTTCTTCTTTAATGAAGTCCACGGTCTTGGGCTTTTTGTATCCGGCGATTTTATCTTTGCAGTAATCCATCAGCTCTTGAGCCAGGTCCGGGGAACCTTCGGAGGCGGCATGGAGAATGACCACGGCTTTGACTGATTCGCCCCATTTGGCATCCGGAATACCGATCACGGCCACATCCTTGACCTTGGGGTGGGATCCAATGACATTTTCCACTTCCGATGGATAAACATTCTCACCCCCGGTGATGATCATGTTCTTTTTTCTATCCACCAGGGTGTAGAATCCTTCTTCGTCCTTGTAAGCCATGTCGCCGGCGCTGAAATACTCACCCCGGAAGGCCTCTTTGGTCGTCTCGGGTAGTTTCCAGTATTCGTTGAAGACCATGGGCGTCTTGGAATAAAGTTCGCCCACCTGGCCGACGGGGACCTCCTGACCGGTGTCATCCAAGATCTTGATCTGATCCGTGCCGACGATTTCCCGGCCGATGGAGCCGAGCTTTTTCAATTGATCTTCCGGCCGGAGCAGCGTGACCAGGCCGGCTTCGGTGGACCCATAGGCCTCGAACAACTGGGAGTTCTTAAAGTATTCCATGATGGCCAGTTTGGTGTCTTTTCTCACCGGGGCGGAAGAACACATCAGCTTGTGGATGGCGCTGACATCGTATTGGTTCTTAACCTCGTCGGGCAGGGCCAACATCATGATATAATGGGTGGGCACCAGCGAGGTAAAGGTGATTTTCATTTCGGACAAGGTCTTCAGCAGATGCTCCGGGTCGAAACTGATCATGTTGTAGACGCACACCGCGCCGTAGGTATAAGTAAACACGAAGGAATAATAGATGGAATTGATGTGGCACATGGGCATGACCAGTAGACCGGTATCATCGCGCGTAAATCCCAGTTCGGCGATGTTTGTCAGGTACTGGGCAATTAAGCTTTCGTGACTTCGGACCACTCCTTTGGGTTTACCAGTGGTGCCCGAGGTGTACATGATTATCCAGATGTCTTCGTGGTTAACTTTGACGGGAGGTTCGTCCGGAGAGGCGTTTTTGATCAGGTCTTCGTAATGCAAATAACCGTCCGGCGCGGTTGGGCCGCCGAAGAAGATATAATTGCCGGAGGGAATGCCGGGTATCTTATCTTTTAAGGTGTTGACCCCGGACACGAATTCGCCGGCTACGATAAATGCTTTGGCTTCGGAGTTTTCCAAGATGTAATGATATTCAGCCGGAGGCATTCGGAACATGATCGGGACGCAAATAATTCCGGTTTTGGCCGTGGCGCCGTATATCTCCATCCATTCAACGGAATTATAAGCGATGACGGCGATTTTATCGCCCTTTTTCAAGCCTAAATCCAGCAGGGCATTCCCCAGCCGGCAACATCGCTCATTCCATTCCTGAAACGTCATGGCCCGGTATAGATCTCGGGCGCCCAATTTGTCCGGGTACATGTAAGCTGCGACGCGGAGCAGGTCACCTACGGGCATCCATCTACTCATCTAATTTTCCTCCTGAATTGATCATATGCCGACCTTTGCCGTCTGGTGAGAACGGTTTGTAATGCGATATGTACTGATTTCTATTGGGTTACCGTCTGCCAGGTTAAACTAGAAGTGCGTCGATGTCAAGAAAAATAGCTACGCCATAGCTGTTTGGTAGCTATCGAGAAAAAAAGCACAATTGATGTCCGGACCGGCCTGAGTTTGTTCCATCCCGGAGCCAAAATTCTTCTGTCAAGGTGCCGGGAGTCCGGGAATGGGCGACCACCCTTGTCCAGGTGACGCCGCGCATGAGAAAATAATTTGATCATCTGTATTTTAAATTTTTGGTATTAATGGTATAGGTAGGCTAGAAAAAAACTGAGAGGTCATATGGACAAAATAGAAGATTTGAAAATTCAGTCGGCTAACGAACCGGATTCCGAAATAGTCCACAATCTCCTGGGGATGGAGCTATACAATCAGCAGCAGGTGGACGAGGCGCGCCGGCATTTTCTCAGGGCGGTGGAGCTTAAGCCGGATTACGTGGAGGCCTGGTATAACCTGGGAATTCTCGAAAGCGAAAATGGGCTGCCCGAAACCGCCGTGACCTACTTCAAGCAGGTCGTAACCATCAATCCCCGCGTCCATGATGCCCATAATTATCTGGGTGTGCTTCATTGCCGGCTTGAGCAATGGGCCGAGGCCGAATCCGCCTTTGCCAGGGCCTTTGAACTTAATCCCAAGTCCATTGGGCCACTGTTTAATGTAGCCCGGATGTACGAAAACACCGGCCGTATAGATGATGCCGTTAATATCTTTGAAGTTTTTTTGGAGACGCGGGAGGCCAACGTCCTGGTTTTAAATACGCTGGCCGGCCTCTACTTGAAGAAAGGTGATAAGCCTCGTGCTCTTAAGGCCCTGACCCGGTCCCTGGCCGTCTTTGAAAATCAGCCGGAGATGAAGGACACCGTGGTCAAATTGAAAATGGACCTGGAGCCACCCGTGGCGGCCCGGCGTCGACCCGCTTTGCCGGCCATTGCCCTGGACCCGGACTGGCCCGAGGTCAAAAAACTGCTGGGCGGAGAAGCAGGGGTGCCCACGGCCGCCAAACCGTCATCAGGGGCTGGTTCCGGGGCCGACCCTTATCTGAAGCACATTCCACAGGCGGAACGGGCGTCGAAGACGGGGATGAACATCCTGATCGTGGGTGACTTTGACGTGGCCAAGGGGCTTTCTTCTCTAATGCGGGCCGTCAACCGGTACACCATTCACCGAGCCAGGTTGATTACCTGGCATCATGACGGGCTGGATGATCCGGCCGATGTGTTGCTCGACGATTGTGACGGTGATTTCGAAGAGGCCGACCGGCTGGTTCAGCTTGCGGATTTCTTTCATTTTGGGCGGCAGATATTTAATTTTCCGGGAGTAGATTTTAATGTGCTGGTTCAGCCTCATAATGCCTTGATCCAGTATTTTGGGCCGGAACTGGTCAACGAGGGTCCCCGGATCTATGAATATCACAGGAAAACAGGGCTTAAGGCCGTCGCACCCTGGGACTGGCCGGCCCATTCTCGGGTGCCTCTGGCCTATTATCATGTGTCACCCCTGATGATCATGGAGGAGGATTACCTGGCCCCGGCTCCGGTAGACGAGACCTGGCGGATTCGACATTTTCCATACAACCGGCAAGTTGACGGGACTGACCGGATATTATCCGCAGTTGACCGGATCAAAGCAGATTACCCGGTCGAACTGGAAATCCTGGAAGGTGCTGCCGTCTTGACCAAGATTAAGAAAACCCCGCGAGCGCATCTGGTCATAGGCTCCCTGGCCGCGGGAAGTCCGAGTCACCAGGTGGTGTCAGCCATGGCCAGGGGAGAAGTGGCCATGACCAACCTAAGTAATTGGTTCTTGAGCCTCCACCCGGCCAGCCCCATAATTAATCTGGACACTCAGAATTTGGAAAGTCAACTCAGACACCTGTTGTCGGATAGGTCACCCATGGCGGGTCGATCACAACTCTCCCAGGCCTGGATAAGAGATCATTTCGACGCCCGGGTCGTGGTGGCCCAATACGTCCACCTGTATGACGCCATCTATTACGGAGAACGGTCCGCCGGGCAATTGCTGTTGGCTTGACCCCTCCAGTGTGGTTGGAATATAATGATTTAGCTTGATGTTTTGGTGTCATTGACGCATAATGAAACATCGGTTGCTTGTTGCCGGATGCTTGTTGCCGGATGCCGGTTACCGGTTTATCGTCCTGGTCAAAAATTCATCCAGACTAAATTAATCATACATTTCGTACCGGAAGGTGCACATATTGAATTTATTTGATTAATTATTTTTGTCGTTGGGCTTAAAATAGAATAAAATCAACCGGGGTCCGGAATGCACAATGAATTGTAACAAGTAACAAGCAACGTGCAACATGTAACGAGCAACCAGTAACGCAATGTCATTGACTTAAGCGTTCGAACAATCGTGCCAACTTTTTTAAAATAGACCATTCCGAATAAGCCCCAACGGGGCGCTCTATGTTAGCCCAGGGTAATACCCTGGGAAATACGGCAGGT
>JADFXY010000088.1:0-13053 GCA_015233355.1 Deltaproteobacteria bacterium
GAGACTAGTCGCGGTCCGACTCCGGTCTGACCTTGACCACAATCACCCCTGGCCCGCCGGCGGATCTCATCGCAGGTCCCCTTCAGCTCCGAGCCAAAATCCAACCCGGCGCCCTGGGAATACCCGTCCCCCAAGGATGACAGGCAACCCAGATCTATCCCTGATCCACATCTGCCCAAAAGCCCCGATTGAGGGAAACATGAACTCATTCCATTAATATTCATAAATATCTCCTTCTCCCCCACGGCCCCGGAGGCTACCGCCGGGATGAGACCATCCGTTTTCCATTGTGACCAGGCCGGGCGGCAAACAGGTCGAAGACTGCTTTCGGTCTTGCCCCCGCGCACCGCCCTGGTCTTCTCTCACCTATCCGGCGAAATTACCGGGTCATCCTCCATCTTCGGCCGGTGCTTAACATAAGTCTTACCAGGACCGGCCTAAAATTGCCGACTCTAATCAATAATAGACGTATGACAGACCATAAAGCAATAGTCGTGCCAGTACCCCACTTGTCTACTTTGTTGGAGAACTCGTTAACAAAAGTAAACAATTCGGCCTTACCCGATCAGCCGGTCGTCCCGGCAAGGACCAGTAGGGGAATTTTTTTCCCAGTGGCAGGAAAGATAGGCAGTGTCGGGATGTGAGATGAAATGGAGTCAGGATGGGAAGAGAAAATGCCGACCTGTTTCGATATCTCTATTTATTTATCCACAAAATAACAATTATCTTAACAAGATAATACACCACAACCGCAATAGTGATCAAGATAAACTTACCCCAGCCACCGCCGGGGCGGCCAAGGATAAATTTATGGTTAGCCATCTTCGGTCTCGCTTGTCATACCTTCCCGCCCGGAATCTGGCCGAAGGGGGAGACAAAGTAAAAGGAGAAGGCGGCCAGGACCATGGCGTGCTCGATCTCGCCAGTCCGGATCAAGGCCGGGATGTCAGCCAGGGGCCGGGTGAGCACCTCGATATCCTCCCCGTCATCTTGGCGCTGCCGACCCAGCCGGGTCACTCCTCGGGCCAGATAGGTGGCGCAGCAATTGCCGAATAGAGCCGGATTGGGATTGACCTGGCCCAGCAGGATGATCTCCCCTCCCCCGTATCCAGTTTCTTCCATTAGTTCCCGTCGGGCCGCCTCCTCGGCCGGTTCGTGGGGATCCACCAGTCCCCCGGGTATCTCTAACGTGACCGACCTGGACCCGAACCGGTATTGCCGGATAAGGACCACCTGATTGTCGGGAGTGAGGGGAATGACATTCACCCAGTTGGGCGAGTCGATCAGGTGAAAATCGTGTTCCACCCCAGTCCGGGGCGAGCAGGCGCGGTCCGTTCTGACCGAAAATACCCGGCATTCAAACTGGGGTGTCGATGAGACAATGGACCATGGTTTAATCATTAAAGTCACCTTGTGGATAGATAGTTGTCCCAATAAGGGTTCTGCTTAGCCATGATTTAATCCGCAGATTGGTTCGATTCGCGCAAATTAGAAAAGTCTTATAATCTCACATGGCTGTGTGTTTCTTCCATCTACGTTAATCTGCGTACTCTGCGGATTCATTTCTATTTCTCAATTAACAAAACTCGTCGAATCCGGCCCAGGATAATAGCCCCATCCTGAAAACATCTTTGCTATCAAAAAAAATCATCCCCGTCAATCACCCTGGTTAATCAGATTATCCATGCTCCGGTGGCCACGTGCAAGAACCGACAGCTTATCCCAAAATTGCCCACTGGAATGAAAATCCCTTGACTTATGCGTACCCTGTGATAAATATTATGGGTTCAAAAGCTACGGTTGATGCCCCGCCCGGGCCATCGTCCTCAAACCAATTGCCTGCTTTAAGAGACTGCTTCATTTCGGCACAAGTCGTCAACAAATGGACCAGTCTATTCGTGTTCGCCGACTCGCCATGAGACCGGTACATCTCAACCAGGGCCATGAAAGGCAAGTGGGAGACCCTCTGCGCCAATGAGTAATGGGAGTAATTAATGGACTATAAAGACACGCTCAATCTTCCCCAAACCAGCTTTCCCATGAAAGCCAATCTGACCAAAAACGAGCCGGAACAGCTCAAGGAATGGGCTGAAACTGATCTGTATCATCAGATCCGGCGAAGCTCAAAGGGAAAACCGCCATATATCCTTCACGACGGCCCGCCTTACGCCAACGGCCACATTCATATGGGCACCGCCTTCAATAAGGTGATCAAAGATTTCATCGTCAAGTCCCGGCAAATGATGGGCTTTGACGCGGCCTACGTCCCCGGTTGGGATTGCCACGGGTTGCCCATCGAGCATGAAGTCGATAAAAGATTAGGCGCCAAAAAGGCCGAGGTCTCGGTCGTCGAGAAACGGCGGATGTGCCGTGAGTACGCCGAGAAGTTCATCGACATCCAGCGGGAGGAATTCAAACGGCTGGGTGTACTGGGTGATTGGGGCGACCCCTATTTGACTATGAAATATTCCTACCAGGCCGTGATCATGCGGGAGTTCGGCAAATTCGCCTTGTCCGGCAGTGTTATGCAAAGCAAGAAGCCGATCTACTGGTGTTCCTCCTGTCAGACGGCCCTGGCTGAGGCGGAAGTGGAGTACGATAACCATACCTCACCCTCCATCTACGTCAAATTTCCAATGATCTCCGACGTCTCCGACCTCATTCCGGGCATCGGCGGCCGTCCGGTGTCCGTGGTCATCTGGACGACCACACCCTGGACCATCCCGGCCAACCTGGCCGTGGCCCTGCACCCCGACCTGGAGTATGTGGCCGTCCAGGTCAAAGACGAGATCCTGATCCTGGCTCAGGGGTTATTAGAGCAGTTCATGGCCATTTTGGGCCAGACCGATTACCAGGTAGTGGGCCCGGTTGACCCCAAGGCCATGGAGGGCCGAAAAGCCAGGCATCCCCTGTATGACCGGGAGTCATTGGTGGTCCTGGCCCCTTATGTGACCCTGGAAGCCGGGACCGGTTGTGTTCATACCGCCCCCGGTCACGGCCGGGAAGACTACGAAACCGGGTTACATTACGGCCTGGAGGTCTACTCTCCGGTCAATGACCAGGGTTGCTTCACCCCCGAAGTGGAATTTTTTGCCGGTCAATTTGTGTTCGCAGCCAATAAATCGGTCATCCAGAAGCTGGCCGAGGTAGGCGCCCTGCTGGCCGAGAAATCCATCGACCATTCCTACCCCCATTGTTGGCGTTGCAAGAATCCGGTCATCTTCCGGGCCACCGAACAATGGTTCATCTCCATGGACAAGACCGGCCTGCGACAAAAGGCCCTGGCGGAAATCAACAAGGTGACCTGGACCCCGGCCTGGGGCCGCGATCGGATCTACAGCATGATCGAAAACCGGCCCGACTGGTGTATCTCCCGGCAACGGGCCTGGGGCATTCCCATCATCGTCTTCTGGTGCCAGGATTGCGGTGCATATTTGATCACTCAGGAGACCATAGACCATATCACCGCCATGGTCGAACGGGAGAGCGCTGACATCTGGTATTCTAAGACGCCGGCCGAGTTATTGCCTCCCGGCACCGTCTGTGATAAGTGCGGGTCATCCCACCTGAAGAAAGAGACGGACATCCTGGATGTCTGGTTTGATTCCGGGGTCAGCTTTGCCGCGTGTGTGGAAGCCAGGGCGGACTTACGATTCCCGGCCGACCTGTATTTGGAAGGCAGCGACCAGCACCGGGGTTGGTTCCACTCTTCCCTCCTGGCCTCGGTCGGGACCAGAGGTGTGGCTCCATACAAGCACGTCCTGACCCATGGCTTCGTGGTTGATGGGAAGGGCCACAAGATGTCAAAATCTAAGGGAAATGTTATCGCCCCTGACGACATCATCAAGAAGAATGGAGCCGAGATCCTGAGATTGTGGGTGGTGGCCGAAGACTACCGGGAGGACATCCGGTTGTCTGGAGAGATTCTGTCGCGGTTGACCGACTCCTATCGCCGCATCCGCAATACCGCCCGCTTCTTGCTGGGCAACCTGAGTGATTTCGATCCGGCCACGGATGCCGTGGCCCCGGCCGAGATGGACGAGATCGACCTGTGGGCTCTGGATCGCCTGCAGCGGTTGACCGAAAGGGTCATCAAGGCCTACCAGGACTTTGAATTTCATCTTGTCTTCCACTCCATCTATAATTTTTGCGTCACCGATATGAGCGCCTTTTACCTCGACGTGCTGAAAGATCGGATGTACACCTTCAACCGGACGGCCAGGCCCAGACGCTCAGGACAAACGGTGATGTACCGGGTGCTGGATGCCTTGACCCGGCTGATGGCTCCGGTGTTATCCTTCACCTCCGAGGAGATCTGGAGATATCTTCCGGTAGATCCGAACCGGGAAAAGAGCGTCCATCTGGCCGGATTCCCCGTCGTTGACCCGGCCCTGAAGAACGCGGACCTGGCTGAACGCTGGGCCGGCTTTCTCAGCGTCCGGAGCGAGGTGACCAAGGCTTTGGAAATCGCCAGGCAGAATAAAGACATCGGCCACTCCCTGGATGCCGCGGTAACGCTTCACGCCACCGGGACGCTTTTAGAGTCGCTGCAGCCTTTCGCTGCCAAGATGCGGGATTTGTTTATCGTCTCTAATGCCAGGCTCTCGGCCGACCCGGCCCCGGAAAGCGCCTATAAGAGTGACCTGCTCACCGATTTCGGAGTTCAGGTGACCCAGGCTTCCGGTCCGAAGTGCGCCCGCTGCTGGGTCAAGGACGAACAGGTCGGCGCGTTTCCGGACCATCCCGAAATCTGTCCTCGGTGCCATGAAGCCTTAACCACCTGATCAAAATGACGGATTATCTATCAGGCCGAGGACGGAATATGAATAAAACCATATGGCTCTCTTTCGATATCGCTATTCGAGGTGATTTAGATGGCCTTTACGCCTGGCTGGACACCTATCACGCCAAAGAATGTGGATTCAATTTGGCCTGTCTCGACTATCCTGATTCTGATAATCTTGTGCAGGGATTAAAGAAAGAGATCCAAGAGGCTGTCCAACTCGAAAAGGGTGATCGAATCTACGTGATCTACCTCGATCCCAATGGCCGGATGGTCGGCAAGTTCCTTTTTGGCCGGCGTAAAGCGGCTAATTGGACTGGATTTGGGCCTCTAAGCATTGACGAAGTTGACTATGGCCACTAGTTTTGGTCACAAGGTGATTGTCGACACCGGCTTCTGGATAGCCCTATTTGACCCAAGGGACAGGCGGCATGACGAAGCGGTCGTCAAGAAAAGCGTATTATCAAAACTGAGCATCGTTCTGCCCTGGCCGTGCCTTTATGAAACGTTGAGGACGCGTTTTGTCAAGAACCTATCAGGAGTTAAAAGTCTTGAGGAATTCTTGGGCAGGCCCAACATATCCTTAGTCGACGATGATTACTATAAGAAAAGGGCTTATGAACTCACGATCAAGGGTGCTTCTAAGGGACGAACCATCAGCATGATCGATATGCTGATCAGATTGATGCTGGATGATAAGGAATTGAGGATAACTCACTTGCTTACCTTTAACGAGAAAGATTTTGTTGACGTTTGCCGCATAAGGCAGATTGAGCTATTATGACTTTACGGCCATAAGTCCTGCGCTTCCGGCGCATGGAGGATGACGGGAAAACCAATTGACTGAATCTTTAAAGAAATACTTAATCCTGATCTACGTCGCCGTGCCTGTCCTGATTCTGGATCAGGTGACCAAGGCGATCATTCTTCGGAAGTTGGCCTTGCACCAGAGCCTGGAGGTGATTCCGGGCTTCTTTAATTTGTGCTACGTTCGAAACAAAGGTGCGGCCTTCGGCGTCCTGAATAATTTTTCACCATCTTTAACCCGATATTTATTTATCGCCGTGGGGGTCTTCGCCGTGGTGATCATCGGCTGCCTGGTGAATACAATCAAAGAAGACGGGCGGTGGATGGTTATCGCCTTGGGACTAATTCTGGGCGGGGCGGTGGGCAACAATCTGATCGATCGGGTCAGATGGGGTGAAGTCATCGATTTCTTAGACGTCTACGTCAAGTCCTATCACTGGCCGGTCTTCAATGTCGCTGACTCCGCCATTACCATCGGGTCGATTCTCTTGGCCTATCAGATCATCAGGAGGATTTAATCATGTTCCCGACCATTGTCCGGCTGGGTCCTCTGGCCATTCATAGTTACGGAGTTCTCATCGCCACGGCTTTTTTGGCCGGGGTGGGCCTGGCCATGCGGGAAGCCCGGCGAATGGGCCAGGACCCGACTAAAGTCATGGACCTATCGCTATATATCGTCATCTCAGCCATTGTCGGCTCACGCTTACTCTATGTCCTGCTTAAATTTGATTATTATATCAAAAAGCCTCTAAATGTTTTTATGATTTGGGAAGGTGGCCTGGTTTTCTACGGGGGGTTGATTGGCGCCCTAATCGTGGGTCTGTGGTACATGCGGCGGCATGGGCTGAATATGTGGCTGACCTGCGATATCTTTGCTCCGTCTCTGCCGCTGGGCCAGGCCATCGGCCGGCTGGGTTGTTTTTCGGCCGGATGTTGCTACGGCAGCCCCACCGACCTCCCCTGGGCGGTGACCTTCACCAATCCCGAGACCCTGGCCTCACCCATGGGCGTGCCGATCCATCCCACTCAGTTATATTCTTCGGCCATTGGTTTGGTCATCTTCATCATTCTGATGATCATGCGGAAGCACAAAAAGTTCGACGGCCAGTTGGTCTGGGTCTATGTCGTCTTGTCTGGGATAGGACGTTTCTTCGATGAATTCTGCCGGGCTGACTTTCGCGGTCCGGAAGTCTTCGGCGTCATTTCCACCACCCAGGCCATCAGCGTAGTCAGCATCGTAGTCGGCGTGGTCATGCTCATCATCTTGGGCAAAAAGCACCAGTTGACACCGACACCCAACCCATGAAACTAACCACCGAAAAGAGAAGAACCAACCGCCTAAAAGATACATCACGACGCAGAGGTTGCTTGATTCAGTTCAAGGGAGCCTCTGCGTTTTTTTGTATAGAGGATTCTGGGATGGCGTTTTACTGTCCAGTGCAGCACCTCGCTAGGCGCTATCTCCGCATACCTCGAAGCGTTTCCTCGCTGTAGCCCCACCCCTTGCACGACGGAACGTCAATGAGAATAAAATCAGCGTCTTTGTTGGCCTCAAAATTCAGGGGTTCCTCGGTATCAATCCGAGCCTGCCCGCCTTGATCAACCTGGCGACCATTGATGGATAACTTTCCCTTGGTCAGGTAAACAAAGATTCGACGCCCTCGGGTGGCCTCGAAGGACAGCTTCTGGTCCTGATCAAGGTCGGCCCGGTAAATAGTCGCGTCCGTGTGGAACGTCACAGTGTCCGGGATGCCCTGACCAGAAGCCACCGGAAAGAGTTTGTTCTTCCAAGACATTGGAGCATATGTTCTTTGGTCATAGGTCGGCTGAAGCCCGGACTTGTCCGGGAATATCCAGATCTGACAAAAATGCACCAGGTTATCGGCCAGATTGAATTCGGAATGCGTCAACCCGGTGCCGGCCGACATGCGCTGGACATCGTTGGCCTGGATGACGGCCTTGTTGCCCATGCTGTCCTCATGAGTCATCTCGCCCTGGAGGACGATTGTCACGATCTCCATTTCCTGATGAGGATGAGTCGGAAAGCCGGTCCCTGGGGCGACAACATCATCATTGAAGACCCGCAAAGCGCCGAACTGAATGTTGTTTGGATCGAAATAGTTGGCAAATGAAAACAGCCAATAGGTCTTCAGCCACCCGAAGTCGCTGAAATGGCGATCCTCTTTTTTGATGATTTGGATCATATTTTCTCCTTTTACAAGGCATAGGGACAGTTGGTCGACCAGTAGCGTCCGTCCGAACCCATGATGACCAGATGTTCATGATTACCGTCGGGATGCACATGTCCACATTCGCCGTGCGTGTGCTTGGGCGGGGCGGGGTTGGCATTGTCGTAGCCTCCGTATAGGGCCACGGGAGACCGATCAGGGCGTGATGCCCCAGACCAAACTCGGCTTAAATTCTAAGCATGATATAAGCATTCGGCAAGTTTGTAAATAAGGCGGGAGATTCATTTCTCTGGTGATTTTTCTGGCATGACGTGGATTTTTCCCGGGGGGGAGGGTTCGGCTGAGCTGCGTCAGGTTCCCGGCAATTTTGTTGAGGTATATGCCCCGTCGAGGGCCACGTTATTTGACCACACTTGGGACCGGATAAATTGACCTATTTTGATTTTTGCCCGGCTGCTACGGCTGGCCGGTCCGTTCATAATTTAGAGGCCTATATACATGAGGGTACCAAAAGCCTCACCCAAGTTCACTTGCGAACGAAAACCCGTCCAGTGGAACGCGAGGATAGGATGCTGTCGGATTTTCAGTTTGTTTAAAGCGTAACTTTATGAAAATATGGAATTGGCAAAAATAATCATTTTTTTCAAGTAAATACAATTTTAATGATGTATATATAGCAGTCACAATTATTAATTTAGGAGATTCCGACGAGCTCCTGTATGAATGAAATCTGCCTATTTATCATCACTTGATCCCTTCGCTACTTACTGCGACCCGATCAGCCCTCTTTCGCTAAGGTGTAGAAACAATTTGCGCCACGCTGGCCACACATTTTCATGATCCATGATAATTTTGTTGTAACGATTCCATAATTGGCCTGTTGTAACGTTTGGATTGGCACCGGCTTCAAGCGCTTCCTTGAGCAAGGCATTATTATTCTCAAATATGGCGAGGAAAACATCCAAGTCGGGATCTTTCACGTGTCTGCGTACTGCTCGAAAGAACATTTCGTAGAGCCTCTCCTCCCGTTGCGACACCTTGTAACCCTTCAGAATCTCCTTCCCTGTGTTAATCGCTGCATCATCAGAATCTTCGGCCACTTCGATTGCAACCATATCGGTAAACATTGGTGCGAGAGACGCAACGTCGTCTATCGTAAGCTGGTACCAAATCGGTATAATACGCATCTTTTTTGAGATCATAAGTGAATAGAGGGTTCGACGCTCATGTTCAGACCAGCCTTCAAAGTAGTTGCGGCTGAGGATAATGACTGCATCAATCGACCTGGCAATTCCCTCTTCGATACCTGAAAGAATGGAATCACCTGCATGCATCTGCTGTTTATCAAGCCAAACCTCCGCCTCGAATGCACTTAGTGAGCTTGCTAATCTCTCTGCGAAGGAGTTCGTGTCTTTGCGTTTGTAGGAGATAAAGAAATCGAATATTCCCGAACCCTGTTCTATCGTGGTCATAAAGTCTCCCTTATCGTTATCAGAATACTCTTTTCAACTCTACGTGACTTATAGGAATTGCTGCAATCTAACTACCAATTGAGCGGCGGAGCGGAAATGATATGGACTTCCATTCTTCTCTGAAAATTTTGACATTGCACATGACCGCTCTGGCAGCTCCAATAAAATCCCGGCAGTCACTTTCCCTGGCCTTTACTTCCTTAGAGCTTCCGTGGCTGCAAATTCAGCGTTCCTGTTCCTTGCCAACCATTTTCCCAAGCCCACGAGATCTGGAATGAGACGATGCCAGTTCATATTGTCATGCATCTCTAACTCGCGGCACAGTGCTTCCCTTTTTTCCTCGGGTATCTCGATCTTGCAGAGCATTTCCTTTCCTATGGTCGTTTCGCGCTGTTGAAAATGCTGGCTCAGATCCCAAACAAGGTCGTAATCATCAAAGGAGTAGTAGATCGTGAAGAGACCATCTTGCGCCCGCAGCCTGTCGTCGCCCCGCGGAGGATCGAGGATAAAGAGAAAACCTGTATCCATTTCGTCCACTTCATCCACGGGATCGGGAGGACCGGCAGGGCCTGAAGTGAATGGTCTCGACACCTCTTGGAAGAAAGACGGCTGGCGCTTTCCAACAACTTTATGAATCACTGCCACGCGGTGGGCGTACGTCTTCGTGATTCGGCCCAGGAAGGGTGGAAATAGATAATTCCGGAGGTTTAAACACCAGACTGCGGCAGAAATCGGCTTAAATGTAGCCACAGCAAAATAGGCTGCGATTAACGCACTCCGCGTCCAGTCCAGAAGACGCGTTGGTGTGCCGTAGTGTTGAGCCAATGCCAGGCTTTCCCACCGGGACTGTCCCGTTGGCTTGTACTGCCGTGCGTGTTGTTCGAACTCCCTGTAGATATCCCTCTCAATCCTCGTGATCCATTCAGCGTCGTCATCTTCGTACTTAGGCACCAGGCTATCGATCCCCCGAAAGATGGAGGGAATCAACCCCCAGGATGAGTCCGTCTGACCTCGAAACAGCCAGACGCCGTCCGCGTCGAGTTGCGATAATACATTGTGTAATTCCGCCAGATTGGTGACCGTCCTATGTATCATGAGATCCTCCTGAAGTCGAATAATTAATAGACTTGCCCGCATAAGATGAAGACTTCCTCGTTCCTGTCCATGTGAGACGCCTTCAAAGTTCCTGTCGAAGGCGATAAAACTCCTTTGCTTAAATTAGTCTCTGCAAATAAATCATGTTATCACATTATGTTATGTGGAGCGGCACAGGAACCTCCTTCTCAAAACTCGTCAAGCAGACTTGCCCAACAGCCTGCATGAACGCCCTCCAGCAAGACAACCTCACCCTAATTACACCACTATTATCGCCGACGAAGAGGTAAACCAGCACGCTGGCGGAATCTTGTTATCTGGGATATTACCTGTATTTTAATTGTGATGAGCATTTAGCTCTCATCTTTCTCGGTTTCCAAATAGTAGATAGCAAATACCACCATTTAGCTTTATAATTATATTAGCATTTCTTGATTCTTTAGGCAAGCAATTCTTACCATATCCCCGCAAAACACAAAAAGGCGCCGGCCAACCTTAAGATTGGAGCGCCTCTTCTTTGAAATCACATCTTAGTCCTGGAAAATACCGGACTAATATAGGCGAATCAAGCCTCTCCCGGCTTGATCTTCATGCCCGGCTTTAGGTTCCTCACTATCCCGCTATCTGTTCCTCGCCATCCCGCTGCCGATTCCTCTATATCCGGCTATCGGCTTGTCACTTTGTCCGGCGGCCCTCATCAAACCTTCCTCAATCCTCCGATGCCTTCCAGGACTTTTTCCGGGGTGATGGGCAGGTCCTTGAACCGGTATCCGGTGGCCTGAGAGATCGCTTCTGCGATGGCCGGGGCCGTGGGCGAGACCAAACCCTCGCCGGCTTCCTTCGCCCCGAAGGGACCTTCCTCTTCAAAGGTCTCGATACAGACCGATTCACCCGGCGGCATGTCCAGCGCCGTGGGCACCTTGTAATCCAGGAAGGTGGTATTCAGAGTCCGGCCATTGTCCATGACGAACCTTTCGCACAAGGCATAGCCCAGGCCCATCTGAATCGACCCTTCCAACTGCCCATCCACCGACATGGGGTTGATCACCGTACCGCAGTCATGGGCCGTGTACATCTTCTCCACCTTGACGATCCCGGTCTCCTGATCCACCTGCACCTCCGCCACCTGGGCCCCGAAGCTGAAGGCCGGAGTGACCAGCCCTTTCCCCCTGGGGACATAGTAGCCCCGGGCGACCAGCGGCTCACCTCGTTTGAACTTCTGGTGCATATGAACGGCCTGGCCGAAGGTGAGGTACCGGTCCGGCCGGGTCACCGGAAATATCTTGCCGTCCTTAAACCCGATGTCATGGATAACGTTCAGATCGAACTTCAAGGACACGACCCCGGCCAGTTCTTTCTTGATCTTGGCCACGGCGTCCCGGACCGCGTTACCGCCCATCAAGGTCACCCGGCTGCCCCAGGTGCCCAGATCCGACTGGGGAGTAACCGAGGTGTCGGCCACGGTCAGCCGGATATCTTCCATTCGCAAGCCCAATTCCTCGGCCAGGATCTGTTTTAGGGTGGTGTCCGACCCCTGACCGATATCCGTGGCCGGGGTCAGGAGATGGACCGTCCCGTCCTCAAAGGCCCGGACTTCCGCGGCGGAAAAAGTATAATTAGTGTTAAACCAGTTAAACACGCCGCCGGAGATGAAGCTGTAGCAACCGATGCCCATCCCCTTGCCGTCCCGGCTCTCGGCGCAGGCCGCCCGCTTTTCCTTCCAGCCGGATATCTTGGCCACTTCCTGGAGACACTCGATAAACCCGCAGCTAGAGACGGTGGCCACATCAGGAATTTTATCGCCGGAGACCATGGCGTTCTTGATTCTGATCTCGATTGGGTCCAGGCCCAGGGCCTCGGCGGCCATGTTCATCTGGGTCTCAGAGGCAAACAGGGCTTGTGGAGCCCCAAAGCCGCGCATGGCTCCAGCCGGGGGCTTGTTGGTGTAGATATGGTAGCCATTGTAGCGGTAGTTGGGGTAACGGTAGAGCATGGCTCCAAAGTTGCCGCATAGGAAGGTGGCGGTCGGGCCCATACTATTGTAAGCGCCACCATCTAAGTCGGCCCTGAAATCCTTGGCGGTAATGGTCCCGTCCTTCTTGAACCCCACCTTGGAATACAGCTTCATCCCATGCCGACGCCGGCCATAGGCCAGTTCATCCGTCCGGGACAACCTGAACTTCACCGGTTTCCCCGTCCTCCGGGCCAAAAATGCGGCGCAAAATTCCCAGGCCCGCAGCTCCATTTTGCCGCCGAAACCACCGCCCACGGCCGGTTTGATCACCCGGACGTCGTTCTCCCGGAGACCCAGCGTGGAGGCCAGCAAGCACTGGACAATATACGGGACTTGAGTGGAGGTCCACAGGGTCACCCGATTATCGTCATCCGACTGGGCCACACAGGCGCACGGCTCCATGTAAGCATGACTAACGGCATGGACTTCAAAGGTATTTTCAGCGATATAGTCGGCTTCGGCGAATCCTTTGTCCAGATCGCCATATTCTATCTTCCGGTTGAGGCTGATATTGTCCGGCCGGTAATCATGAATGACCGGGGCGCCCTGGGCCATGGATTCATCCACCGAAAAGCCGGCCGGCAGCTCTTCATATTCAACCTTGATCAGTTCCAAGGCTTCGCAGGCCAGGTCATTATCGATGGCCGCCACGGCCGCCACTTCATCGCCGATGAACCGGACCTTGTCCACAGC
>JADFXY010000089.1:0-13045 GCA_015233355.1 Deltaproteobacteria bacterium
CAATTAAGATCAATAGATTAAGACAAGGACAGCCGAACCCAGACACGTTTTGATCTCCTCGGATAGGTAGAAAATGACACATCTCGTCACTTTTTTGCCTCACAGTGTTATTTTCCTGAACACCGTGTTCACAAAAGTTAACACCATGGTCAACTGCTCAAGAATCTCCGTTCTATTTTGTGTTCGTTGGCGTGGTTACGTTTTCTTCATCCAATTGATATCCGGATGAATCTGCACAGCCTTATTAACGGCCCTGGAAGCATCGGTTTCTGGTGCTCGTTACCGGCATTCGTTGAACAAAAATGCAACATGTAACAAGAAACATGCAACATCATCTCGAAAAGGGACAATTATGACCATTCGAGGTATAAATCTACATCCCCCACACGCCGGCCTTATTTGCCGCGGCTCTTTCTTGGGCCCTGGTATACCTGTCGGCATTGGGATGATCAGTGTCTTGGGGGTCGGCCACGGCCAGGCCCCGTTCGATCAGGCTGAGTCCATAATCCTGCCCGTCGATAAAAACATATCCTTGCAATTCGTTCGCCGAATTCCGCTGAGGCGCGGCAAATTTGACGATAATCTGACGCCCGGCCAAACCTTCGGCTTCCCCCCTGGCGGTTTCGCCGGCAATCATGAGGTTATTCTTGGCCACGGCCAGGCTCTTGGCCAGCAAGGTCAATACCTTACTCTTATTCGCCGGGAAAGCGATTATTCCCCGGACGTTAAGCTTCTCAGGAGCAGGGTCGCCACCCTTGAGAGATGGAATAATCAAAGTCCCGGCGTCTTCCGCCCGGACCACCGTTGTCTTCAATTCTTCGGAGACGTCCGAGGACAGGGCCACCCAGTAGCCGGTCATCAAGACCATGGTCATGGCCAATAAAATTGTCTTCCGCACCATACCGCGGCCTCCTCTCATCATGCCTCAGGTGAAACTCGACCGGCCTCCCTCGTGTCCTGGATGTGGCAGCCTACCGCTCAACCGATCATCCATTGGTTCCCATCATACAGACTGGATCCGAAAAATCAAGCACACGGTATAAAATTTTCGGGCATTATTTGCGCGGGGAGCTGTTGGGTTTGTGAGACATGGCAGGAGGCAGGTTGGGTGGGGTTCGTTCAAAATTGAATGCAGGCTTGGCTTGATTAGATTTGGTAGATCAGGCTTCCCGGCTGATTCTCAAAATTACAATTGCTTTAGAATTTGATTGCTTTGGAATTCAAAATATGCTAATCTATGATGTCTTTATTGGTGGTATTTATTATCTACTTTTTTGTTTCATGAGGTTTCGTCATGGCTCGTCATCACTTTAAGGTACTATTGGAATTTGATAAAACAGATAATTTATGGGTCACCTATGTCCCCGGCTTGAATTACCTGTCTACGTTTGGCGAGACCAGAGAAGAGGCGTTACAAAACACCCGTGAGGCTATAGCCGGTTATTTTGAAGCAGCCGAAAAAGAAGGGATGCCGATTGATGTTACTTCGTCGGAACCGGAATTAGTGCATACCTTAACGCGCTTAACCTGACGAGCAACCGCATGAGCGTTTGGCGGGACTCCGAAGTCTTTCATGGTCGCTGTTTACAGATTAGCTTTTCATCCGACGGAGAAAGGTATGAAACTGCCTTCATGGTTTAGGTTTATCTGGTGGCTTCTCATCAGCGGACTCACGGCTTGGTTGTTCTACAAGCGTGTTCCAGCGATCGTGGCCGGGCACCCAGCCCTGATAGATGTTTTCATCTTCATTGTTCTTGTAGCCCTTCTTCTGGCGCCCATTTTTCAGGAAGTGTCTTTTTTTGGGCTCAAGTTCAAACAAGCCATCGATGATTTCCAAAAACAGCTATCTACTCAGCTGAGCATCTTCAAGGCAGAAATACAGACCACGATAAATACCAGCAGCAACGTGAGTGTGACCATTCCACCATCTCCTGCCGACGATCAGCTACCGGAGCTCGAAAACAGAATAAATAAGGCTGTCTCGCAGGCCCTAGAGGAACAAGGATTCGAGACGCCAAGACAAAGCGGTAAGGCCGAACCTGAGATCGACGATAGAGCCATCTATCTGTTCACAGTCCGGCACGCAATTGAAGCAAAGCTGCGAGGTATTGCCAAGTTTTCAGAGCCCTTAAACAGGACGCCCTTGGGTATAAGTCGGCTAACAAAGCTATTAGTTGAGCAGGAATTGCTACATCCGAAAATAGCTAACGCCATCAAAGCGATATACTCCGTTTGCTCTCCGGCTATTCACGGTGAGCCAGTAACAGATGCTCAGGTTCAATTCGTACAAGACGTTTCACAGCAAGTATTGCAAGCTTTGGTGGAGATTGAGCGTCTAATAGCTGGTTCACCAAACGCTGCAGAATCACGTCGATGAGAATTGACCTTGGACTTCTTATTACCGCATAGATAAAGGGCCTCTTAGTCATAAAGAGCCGGTCGACACTCTCAGCCGAGCAAAAATCAAAAACGGCCAAGTTATCCGGTCCTGAAGGTGGTCAAACAAGCTAGCCCTTGACAGGAATATTTTGTTTCATTTTTCCGCCGGTTGTGTTATGATTTAAAGGAGATTGATTCATTTGCTGTCACCTGCCAGAGGTTATGAACATGCCGACCAAGACCTTCGAGCAAGTCAAAGGAAGCGAGTTCCCCGCCGGCTTGCTGGAAAAATTTGGTTTCTTTCCAGATCAAATTTTTAACATTACCTTCGAGGTAGTCGAGAAAGATGCGGGCAAAGTGCACAGCGAAGAAGCGAGAGACTCCATAGAGGAAAGCGTAATTTCGTTGCAACTGGCTATGCGGGGCATGGAAGATGACGACGAACCCGAATATACTTTAGCCGATCTCAAGGAACGCTGGAATTAATGAAATCATCAGCCAAAGGACACGGGCATGGAACTGCAAACCACGATCAGAGACTTCCCAAACAAAATAAGCAGCCTAAACCTACCGCCGGACACGTCTATCCGGGTAGTGATAGAACTTGGTGAGACACCGGGGGAGAAAATTGAAGCCGGGGATGAAGTTGCGGAAAAGAAAGGCCGATGGGCCCAGGTGGCTGAAGAATTGGCTGCGGCAAATGTTTTAGAAGGCAGATCAGAAGAGGTAAATAAACTCTTTAGAGAATTCCGGGACAATTTTTCTTTTGAGCGAAAATGAGAAAATATCTTCTTGATTCCAATATAATTTCATATTTATACGACGCTAAATCTCCCTTTCGGGATGCGATAAAGAAAAATCTTACATCTGTTGCTGAAGAAGATGAAGTTGTGGTTTCAATCTTGACGATTTATGAACATTATTATGGTATGGCCAAAGCAGAAAGCGCCAACGATGCCGATCTTGTTGAGAGATTAGAAAAAGCTTGCAGTATTCTTTTAAAAAAATTCCCGATACTCCCTTTATCAATCGCCGGAGCGAAAGAATTTGGAAAATTAAAGGATGAGTATCGCAAAATATTAGAAAAAGTGATAACAAAAAAGAAAGACTTGAAAAAACATTTGGAACGAAAAAGCATCGACTTGATGCTTGCCGGCAGCGCCATTGCCGAGAACGCCATTTTTGTCAGTAATGATGAAATATTTGAAACAATCAAAGAAATGCGTCCGGACTTCCGGCTGGAAAATTGGACGCGATAGTCAATCACCCCCACCGATTCCCAATTACCCTTCAAAACCGATCCTCAATCACTCCTTCCCCAACACCTCCAACCACAATCCGGCCAAAACTACGTGGAGTAGACCGGGCTGCCGTACCCAAACCAACGCGGCACGGCCGCAATACTCCCGGTCGCCTCCCTTTTGAAGATTCCCAGCCGGGGATAGGCACACCATTGACCAGGCCACCGTCTTAATACCCCGGAGGGGTTACCCAATCTAGCCCAGGGTCAACGAAGTGCCACCCTGGGGAAGGACACGCACGCCAAAGAGTCAATTGTAACCGTCCAAAATATTACATGCCACGAAAGGAGGTGGCTCAGGGATTTCTTAACGATCCCGCCAGTCCGGCGCCTTCTTCTCCAGGAAAGACTTGATCCCGTGCTGGGCGTCTTCGGTCAGGAGGTTCATGACCATGGTCGGTTTGGCCACCTCATAGGCTTTGATGTCGGGCTGGTCCACCTGGGCGTAGAAGGCCCGCTTACCGATGGCGATGACCATCCGGCTGGACACGGCGATCTGCTCGGCCAGTTCTTCGGTGGCCTTGGTCAGGTCATCGGAGGAGACGACCCGGTTGATCAGGCCCAGGTCCTTAGCTTCGGAGGCGGAGACATACCGGCCGGTCAGGAGCATCTCCATGGCCGCTTTTCGGCCGATGGCCCGTGTCAGAGCCACCATGGGACTGGTGCAGAATACGCCGATCTTGACGCCGGGGGTGGCGAATCTGGCCCCTTCTTCAGCCACGGCCAGGTCGCAGGCGGCCACCAACTGGCACCCGGCCGCAGTGGCGATGCCGTGAACCTGGGCAATAACCGGCTGGGGGATATCATGGATGAGTTGCATCATTTCGGTGCAGTTATCAAAAATAGCCTGGTATTCCTTGACTCCGTGGTCAATCATCTCCACCAGATAATGACCGGCGCAGAAGTGCTTACCCGCCGCCTTAATGATCACCACCTTGACCGACTCATCCGCGGCCACACGGGATAGGGCGTCGGTCATCTCCCCGATCATGGTCAAGGACAGGGCGTTTATTTTAGAGGGATTATTTAAGGTCAGACAGCCGATGGGGCCGGTCGTGGAAAAGAGAATCTCGGTGTATTCCATGAATATCCTCCTGAGGATTAGTTTGGCGCAACTAATTTACCTGCTCGGTGGTTAGCTCCGGCAGAAAATAGCTCAAGCCGGAATTGACGGGAATCGTTTTTCTTTGGCCAGCCGGTAAATCCGTTCATAGGTCGCGGCTGCCCGGTCCCAGGCGTACTGCCCGGCCATGGCGGTCAGCATCAAGTTCCGCCAGACAGCCTTATCTTCTTTGTACACGGATAATGCCCAGACAACGGTGTTGTAGATGGCGTCGGGAGTCAGGTCGTAGAATTTGAACCCCCACCCGGCGCCGGTCATGGGATCATAATTTTCCACGGTGTCATCCAGTCCGCCGGTGGCCCGGACAATCGGCAAGGTCCCATATCGGAGGCTGTAGATCTGGTTCAGGCCGCAAGGCTCGTAGCGTGACGGCATCAAGAACATATCCGACCCGGCCTCGACCAAATGGGCTACGCAATTGTCATAGATCATCTTAACGCCAAGCTTTTCGGGATAAACGGCCGAGAAAAAATTCATATCGCGTTCATACCGGGGTTCTCCGGTTCCGATAACGGCCAACTGGATATCCAGCTTCAGCAACCGGTCCATCACGGCCATCAGCACATCCGTGCCTTTCTGATAAACCAGGCGGGAGACCATTCCGATCAAGGGGACGTCGGGATTTACGGGCAACCCAAAACATTCTTGGAGAGCGGCCTTGCACACGGCCTTGCCGGTCAGGTCTTCAGCCGAATACTTCTGCGGGATATAGGGATCAATCTCCGGGTTCCAGTCATCATAATCAACCCCATTCGTCACCCCGTAGATATCCCGGCTGCGCTCCCTTAACAGACCGTCCAGCAAGTAGCCGAACTCAGGGGTTTGAATCTCGGTTCCATACTTCTTACTGACCGTGGTGATCAAGTCGGCATAGACCAGTCCGGCTTTAAGAAAATTAAGGCAATCGTAATACTCCAAATCTATCGGAGTGAAACGGTCCCACCCCAACTGGGTCCAATAAAGATTACTCTTATGAAAAATCCCCTGGTAGCCCATATTATGAATGGTCATGATCGAGGCGGCGTTCCTAAAGGTGTCGTCGTGCAGATAATGGGTCTTTAAAAATACCGGCACAAAACCTGTCTGCCAGTCATTGCAATGAATGATATCCGGTTCCAAATGCAGCGCCTTAATCAACTGCAACGCAGCCCGGGAAAAGAAAATAAACCGCTGAGCATTATCGGGATACTCCGCCCAGTATTCATGGTAGATCCCCGGCCGGCCGAAATAAAGATCATGCTCAATAAAGTAAACATTCAGTCCGCTTACCCGCTCGGCCCACAATACGGAGCACCAGTCTTCGGTCGAGCCCATGGGGACGCCGAGACATTCCACCGCGGTTTGGACCGGATGAGGCGTAGTGTCAATATGATACCGATAATAGGGCAGGATAACCGTAACCTGATGTCCGCGGCGGGACAATTCCAGGCTGAGGCCATCCACCACATCGGCCAAACCACCGGTCTTCACAAAAGGCCAGTATTCAGGCGTCACCTGAACAATATTCATCATTATTCCTTTTCATCATCCAGCAAAAAACCCAACCTGTGGCCTAATCCGGAAAAAGTCCTATCTGCCTCGGGTGATGTCGAAATCGGCTCGATTACCTCATCAGTCTTGCCCAATCTGATCATCGCCCGGCGATAAAAATTTTGAATCCGCCAATAGTTAAGTTCCACATTAAGTCCTCCGGCCAAATCCAACACCCGATGGATATCTTCCACCATGGCCGGATCGAGCGGGGGGGTCAAGTCTTCCACACACCTTTCGCAGACCTCGGTAAGGCTCTTGCCCAATCTGAAGAGATGTCTCCCCGGTCCCCAAAGTTTCAATTCTTCATAGGCCGCCTCGATATTAGTCCAGTCCAGCCGGCCCGTCCCCTTGGGAGCCATCATGAGTTCATTCAGGCGGTATACCAAATCGTCGACATAAACAGCCCCGGCAATAGAAATAAAATATTCAGGAACGGGGACATCCAGGTTTTTGAGAAACGCCATCAAGTCTTTGTTCTGGATATAGAGTTGGCGGAATGTTTCTTTAAGTTCATTAAAGTCTTGCAGGGCGATTTTGAGCATCGCTCTTCGTCTTGGTCCGATGGGCATCCGGCCCAGAGACATGACCGGAGTCTTGAAAAAAGCCACCATCCGGTCTTCCAAGACACTGAAGGACAAAGTCTTAAAAGGCTCAACAAGGGAATCTTTTAAGGCTTTAACCTGCTTTTCCGGTGTTACCCGGCAAGTATGGCAGGTTATGTCATGGCCGCCCTGATAAACGGCGGCGTACAAGAGTCGGTGTTTGTCGATGGTCCGGCGATCGGTTATGGTCACCTGCCCCAAGGATAGAACCGCCCCGGCGTTTTCCCGCCGCGTATTTTCTTCTTTTTTTATGTCAAAACAGTATAGCCGATCACCATTGCCCAGGCCCTCCAAAACCGACTCAATGGCAAACTGGCCGGCTACATCTTCAGGATCGACGCGATGGGGGTTAACCAGTTTTTCATAAACATCCCGTCCAGTTCCGTAGGCAGGATCATTAGACGGCGCCTGGGCCAGGCCGGCCAAAAATTCCTCTCGAAGCCCTTTGGCCCCAAAGCCCTCGGCCAGATCAATGGCCCGGTCGGCATACGCGATCACCTGGGATGACTCAAGCCCGGCGATGTCGTCAAAAAACCATCCGCAACTGGTGTACATATACATGGCGTACCGTTGCATCTCGAGGAGAGACAGGGCCGCGGTGAAATCGACTTCGGTTAGATTCTCGCCCGTGACTCGATTGAGAAAAGTGGTTTGAACTGATCTTGACGGAGTGAGCAAACAAGCTATGTATTCATTTCGGACCTTCCAGGGATCTCGAAAATATTTGCGGCCCTCCTGTTCAAAAATGGTATCCAATCTTCTTTTCAACCAATCCATGGCCTCCCTGAGGGGCCGCCGCCACTTCTGATGATATTGTCCATTGAACTTACAGCCGCAATCTTCCGACCAGCGTCCCAGGCCGTGGGCGCAACTCCAGGAGGTGTTCTCCTCTATTTCCACTTCATATTGGGGCGGAAACTTGGCTAGAAATTGGCCGAAGTTGGTCAGGGTCAGTTCCTTATTCTTCAGAGCTAAATGAATGGCATAGGCCAAGGCCATCTCACCGAACTTGTGATGGTGACCATAGGTCTCCCCGTCTGTGGCCAGGCAGAGCAAGGCCGGGCCCTTACCTTGCATCGGGGCGAAATATTCCATCATCCGGCCTAAATAACTACCACCCGATTCCAGCAGACGGTTAAAGGCCACATCTCGGGAAATACCTCCATGATAAAAGAAGATATTGATTACCTTCCCGTCTCCCAACCGGCATAAGAAAGGTCTGGAGATATCCACCGAACCATTGGAAACGTCTTCCCAGACGGTGGAACCCAACCGCCGCACCCGGCGGGCCTGGTACGGGGCCAGGATGGTGTAGGTAATTCCTGCCCCGGCCAAAACTTTTAAGGTCGCGTTATCCACCGCCGTCTCGGCCAGCCACATTCCCTCCGGCGCCCGGCCGAAACGATATCTGAAATCCTCAATTCCCCAAACTACTTGGGTTATCTTGTCCTGTTGCGTGGCCAGCGGCATGATGATGTGGTTGTACACCTGGGCGACGGCATTGCCGTGTCCGCCAAATCTCTTGATAGACACCGCATCGGCCCGAATAATGTCTTCGTACACATCAGGATGAAACTTAGCCATCCAAGAAAGCAGCGTGGGGCCAAAATTGAAACTTATATATTCATAATTGTTAATTATTTTGATAATCCGGTTTCGGTCATCCACGATTCGGGCCATGGCGTTCGGGCCATAACACTCAAAGGTGATCCGCTCATTCCAGTCATGGTAAGGAGCCGCTGAATCCTGAATCTCCAGATGCTCCACCCAAGGGTTTTCTCTTGGCGGCTGGTAAAAATGACCATGCACAATCAAATAATTCATAATTCCTCTTCAAATTCGGGTTAGACCTGGAAGGCCTTGACCAGGCGGCCGCGCCGTTTTTTCCGGGCATCTTCCATACCGGCACGCTTGCGCTTGGGGCCCATACGACAACTCAACTATACATAAATGTTTCAAAAAAACATCATAAAAATGTTAATTCCAATGAAAACGTCTCCTTTGGACTATCTTTGGCAGCATATTATGTGCCAAACCCATTTCACCAGCCACTATAAAGATCTGAAAATTAGAAACCCCTGCCTTTTCTCCGCTATGCTTTTTCTGCCTGGGAGTCCTGCTCCGACATTCGACATCTTCATATTACCACATTCACTGCTCATCTTGAGACCTTTTTGAGTTGCAGGCGAACGCTTTAATATGCTAAACAAATCATAGGATGAGGTTAGACGGCCATAAGTCCTGGTTAAAATTGTCAGCAATCAGATATTGAATGAACCCTGAAGCAGGAAGGAGGCGCCATGATGAAAAATTTAATTACCATCTCAATCGTTTTATTAGCCGTTCTAATGTTGAGCAGCGGCCCGACTCTGGGTCAAACACCGGGACCGCCGCCGGGACAGGCAGGCCAACCCGGACCCGGTCCCAAACCACGATGCCCGGAACTCTTTAAGATTCTAGACACAAACCACGATGGCAAGGTCACCCTCGATGAATTCAGAGCCGCTCACCACATGCGAGATGCGGAACAGACGTTCAAGGCCATGGACACCCAGGGCAAGGGCTACCTGACCCAGGAAGACCTCTGCGGCAAGGGAAAAATGCACCCTGGGCAGTAAAAGGTCAACCTCTAAATATCGATCTCAACACGGCCGTGAATCACATTTTAGGATGGTGTTAAGCTGCCGGCGGCTCGTCATGGGTTGCCGATCGTTCTAAAGGCAGCCGGCCACGAGTGATCTATAACCAGCCATAAACCACGAGCAACCAGCATCAAGAAACCAGAAACCATAATAAAAAGGGAAGATCATGGTTCCAGCGAGCCGAACACCCGAGTCAAAGCCAAAACAAGAATCCCCAGTTACCCCTAAATCAAATGCCGTGCTGGTCATTGGAGGCGGGATTGCCGGCCTCAAGGCGGCGACAAATCTGGCCCAGGCCGGGATATCGGTCATCTTGACCGAACAAACGCCGGCTATCGGGGGGTATCTGTATCAGCTCGACCGCACCTTCCCGACAAACAATTGTGACATCTGCACCCTGGCCCCGGACCTGGCGCGGCACACCCGGGAGACGGCCATAAAGATAATGACCATGACTGAAGTCAAAGGGGTGGTTGGTCAGCCGGGCGCCTTCTCCGCCATTCTATCCACGGCTCCCAGATACATCAACCCGGACAATTGCACGGCTTGCGGCCAGTGCATAACTGTTTGCCCGGAAAAGGCAATTCGGCTAAGCCCTGGTTTTGATCTCCGGGCGGAGACCTGTCTGCGCTATCCCCGGTCTATTCCAACGGCCTATTCCATAGACATGGACCGATGCACCAAATGTGGCTTGTGCGTAGACGCCTGTCCTGCATCAGCCGTGGATTTGGCGGATACGTTCCAGGAGACCAGGGTCCAAGTGGGGTCGGTTATCCTGGCCTGTGGCGGAGAGCTGTTTAACCCCGGTCCGATCAGCGCATATGGCTACGGCCGCCTGGCCAATGTGGTCACCGGCCTGGAATTTGAGCAACTACTGACTGCTTCAGGACCCACCCAGGGCCGGTTGATCCGGCCGTCCGACCAAAAACTACCGGGCAAGGTAGCCTGGATTCAATGCGTCGGGTCAAGAAACTTTCACCCGGCCGGGAACAGTTATTGTTCCAGCGTTTGTTGTATGTATGCCGTTAAGGAGGCGACGCTGGCCCGAGAACGGTGCCTCCCGGATTTGGCCACAACCATTTTCTATATGGACATGCGGACATGCGGCAAAGGTTATGAAGCCTTATACCGTCAGGCGGAAGAAAAGCATCACATCCGGTTCATCCGGGCCCGTCCCGGAGCCATTGAAGAGAATGACCTGACTAAGGATCTGAGCATCACCTATGAGGATGACGCCGGTGATCTGGCCACGGAGACCTTCGATATGGTGGTGCTGGCCAACGGCTTTCAACCGGCCCCTCGTTTTGCGGCACTGGCCGAGAACTTAGGTGTGAACTTAAACAGCCACGGTTTTGTAGAGACTCACCATCTGGCTCAAACGGCCTCATCCCGGCCGGGAATCTATGTTTGTGGCGTGGCCCAGAGCCCGAAGGACATCCCGGAATCAATAGTCCAGGCGGCCGCGGCGGCTTCCCAGGCGGCCCGGCACACCCCGGCCCCACTCCAGCTTCCACCTTCCGATATAAACCCGGTCCAGGAACGGGGGGTCAACGGTGAGCCCCCTCGGGTGGGCGTGTTCATCTGTGAATGTGCCGGCGAGATCAATAACGTGGTAGACACGGTCGCCCTTTATAATTATGCCCGGAAACTGCCCCAGGTGACGGCAGGCAGCGTCTTGACCTTAGGTTGCTCCCCGGATGGTCTGCAAATCATAGCCGACGTCATTGCCAAGAGCGACCTCAATCGCGTCGTCCTGGCCGCCTGTTCACCCTGGTCTTACGGACCCCTGTTCAAAAACGCATTGCGCCAGGCCGGTATAAATAACAATTTTATCGAACTAGCCAATATTCGAGAGCAAGCGGCCTGGGTGGATATGGGAGACAAGCCGGCCACCACCCGGAAAGCCAAGGATTTGCTCAGGATGGCCGTAGCTAAGGTATCTCAGGCTATCCCGGTCGCCCACCAGATCCGGCGGATAACCCGGAACGCCCTGGTGGTCGGCGGTGGTCCAGCCGGAATGAATGCGGCCTTGAGTTTAGCCGATCTGGGCATTCAAATCTATTTAGTGGAGAAGTCAAGCCAGCTGGGTGGTCAGGCCAAAGATATCCTGCGCAGCCTGGCTGGAGACGATATCCCGGCGTACTTGACTGGGTTGATCGACCGGGTTGAGTCCCATGACCGGATCAAGATTTACAGCGAGGCCAGGGTGATCCAATCCGCTGATGAATCGGGTACCTTCAGGTCGGTTATCGAGACCGGCGACACCGGACGGGTCGTCCTCGAACACGGGGCCGTCATTATCGCCACCGGGGCTCAGCCAAAGCGTCCCTCCGGCTACCTTCACGGCCAGTCGCAGGCCGTGCTCACCCAGATGGAACTGGAAGACATCCTAATCAACCAGCCCGGCCGGGCCGCCAAGCTTAACCATGTGGTTATGATCCAGTGCGCCGATTCCCGCACCCCGGAAGACCCGGATTGTAATCGCATCTGTTGCACCAAGGCGGTCAAAAACGCCCTCTTACTCAAGCAACTAAATCCCCAGGCCCGGATCATGGTCCTCAACCGGGACATCCGGACTTACGGCTTCTATGAGGACTTTTATCAGGCGGCCAGGGAACAAGGGGTCTTGTTCACCCATTATACTCCCGACCGAAAACCAGAGGTGGTCCCATTCGGCGACAAGGTGCTGGTCACCTTCCCGGACACCATTCTTGGCCGGGATATCAGAATCGAGGCCGACGTCCTCGCCCTGAGTGCCGGAATGAAACCTCAACTGGAAAACATGGCCGAATTGACCGGGGTGTTCCGCCTTCCCCTAACGGCTGAGGGATATTTCCTGGAAGATCATATCAAACTCCGGCCGGTGCAATTGCCCCATCCCGGCATGTTTGTCTGCGGCACAGCCCATTCCCCCAAGGACATCGGCGAAAGCATCACCCAGGCCCTGGCTGCCGCGGGTGAAGCCTATGCTTTGCTGGCCGAGGGCGTCTGGGAGGAAGTGACCGGCCCAGCCTACGTCACCCCGGGGAAGTGTGCGGCCTGCTTGACCTGCGTCCGCGCCTGCCCTTACCATGTGCCCTACATCCGAGCCGGCGCCTCGTACATCGACCCGGCCGAATGCCGCGGCTGCGGGACTTGCGTCACCGAATGCCCGGCCAAAGCCATCCAATTGCCGTCCTTAACCGATAATCAACTGACGGCCCAAGTCGGGGCGCTGTTGGCATGACCATTTAACAGGTAACCGTCGCCTGGGTGATCCCGGCAAGAAAGTTGAGGCTCCGATGAAAACGAAAACCGCAAAAGGTCCGGGCGGCATCACGGCCATGACCGTAGGCGGCTTTAAATCCATTGCCGAACCTGCCCGGATCGAAATCCGGCCCCTGACCATATTGGCCGGGGCTAACAGTTCTGGTAAATCAAGTATGATGCAGCCGTTACTCCTGCTCAAACAAACCTTGGAGGCCGA
>JADFXY010000008.1:0-27065 GCA_015233355.1 Deltaproteobacteria bacterium
TAAACGAGGGGCGCCCGGGGTTGGGGGCGACGACTTCCGTGGCCGTTTACCGGCTCATGCAATACACTCTGCGGGACGTCCTGGTCAGCCGGTATGATCCCGACACGGCCGGGGAAATTTTTTTTGAAGCCGGGCTCGTGGCCGGGAAAAATTTCTGCTTAAATTTGTTGCCCAGCGGGCTGGCCTTCCCGGATTTTATCGCTGAATTACAGAAGGTGATGAAAGACCTGGCCGTCGGGATTCTCCGCGTAGAGGGCAGCGACCTGGAAAAATTAGAGTTCACCTTGTGCGTTTATGAGGACCTGGACTGCTCCGGACTACCCATGACCGACGAGACGGTCTGCGATTATGATGAAGGTTTCATCGCCGGCATCCTGGAGACATACACAGGGAAGCGATTCGTGGTCAAGGAGATCGACTGTTGGGCCACCGGAGACCGGGTCTGCCGCTTTAGGGCCCGCCCCGCCCCCGATGAAGGTTAATCTCACCACCGCTTACGAACCGGTTTTTTGCCGGCTGGGCCGGTTCAGAGGCCCTCAATTTGGGGGGGCGATGGTCACCAGTAACCGCAGGTCCGTTTTGGCCCGGAGTCCATGTGGCTCGCTGATGTCGCTGATCAGTACGTCTCCCGCCCTGGCCGGGATGGATTGGCCGTCTTTTCCCAGGAATTCACCTTCGCCGGCGATAATGACCAGACTCACCTGACCTTCGATGTCGTGGGAGTGTACCGGCAGCTCCTGCCCCGCCTTAAAATTAAAGTTTAGAATCTTGAAATAGGGAGAATCGTGAACCAACAGCCGCTTAAACGCTTGTTCAGAAAATCCCTGGGCCTCGTACAAATTGGTTTTATTCATCGCCGGCTCCTTTTTCGATAGTCCTGCTCCTGCAGGTCTAAAGCCCAGCCGGGTAGACCGGGCTTAGACTGTATCTTCCCAATAGATGCACTTGCGCGGGCAGAAAATCATGGCCTCCCGAATGCACTCGACCGGCCCGCCTTCCGGCCTGATCACTTCCGCTGTCTCCAGGTCCTCATGCAAGATGAAAATTTCCGGGCACAAGGCCGCGCAACCGCCGCATCCGTTACATTCCCGGGTGTTGATGTAGACCCGGCCGGTCTGTGAAGTCGTCATGGTTTTCGGCCCTGGTTTCCAGTCTTGGTTTCCGGTCTTAGTCAATTTTTTCCCGGCCAACCACTTTACCCCTGGGGCTGACCACGACTACCTCTATGGGGATGTTCTTGTCCGCCGCGGTCATCCCTTTTTTGACGATGGCCGGCATTCCGGAACAGCAGGGCACCTCCATGACGGCCACGGTGACGTCCTTAATTCCAGCCGTTTGAAATATCTCTGTAAACTTCTCCACGTATCCCGGAACGTTGTCAAATTTGGGGCAACCCATCAGCACTACCCGGCCCTTCAGCAGGTCGTGGCTCAGTTGCGGGTAAGCCACCGGCACACAATCCGACAGAACCAGCAGGCTGGCCCCCCGCAAGAACGGGGCGGTGGGCGGGACCAGATTGAGCTTGATCGGCCAGTTGGCCAGGTTGGAGTCGGTCTCGTGCTCGTCATGGTGTTTATGCTCATGGTGTTTATGGTGATGCTGCTTGTGATGGTGCGACCCCGGTTGATCGGCCTCCTGAGCGGAGATGGGGGCAATCAAGGTTTGCAGGTGAGTCGAAGCACAACCACAGGGCATGGCCGGGGCCGGTTGAGCTTTCTTTTCCTGCTCTTTAGCCTTAAGATGCTTTTCGACTTCGTATTCATCAAATTCATCCGCATCCCGTTCCGTGATGATCAAGGCATCATTGGGACACTCACCTAAACAGGCGCCCAGGCCATCGCAGTATTTGTCGGCCACCAGTCTGGCTTTGCCATCCACGATCTGGATCGCCCCTTCGGCGCACGAGGGGACGCACGACCCGCATCCATCGCATTTGCTTTCATCGATATTAATGATTTTTCTTGTGACTTTCATGATCGTCACCATCCTCCAGGAGAAATGACATGTTATCGTAGTGTGATGCCGGCTCCGGCGTCTCAAAAAGCCAACACGGAAGAGATGGGTGTTGTGCTTTTCATTAACTGGATAATCACATAGGCTATTGGGACGGCTTAATGCCCAGGAGAATGCTCCGGGCTGTTTCCCGGCCGGTGCCAGTCAAGAAGGCTTTGTCGATGATCCGGGCGATTTTTTCTGGAGGTATGGGTTTCTCTTTATTTTTTTCCTCCAGATTGACGATCATGTCGGCATCGTAAACTGATCTAAAGTTCACCGTATCTGTTGACCTGGGGTGGTGATGGTGACTGACAATCTCACAGACTTCGTCGATCATAGGTTCTTTGGCCCCTAGTTTAGTCAAGATCTCCCTGGCCACCGGCGGGCCTTCGAGATGTTGATATTTGGGGGCAGTGCTGTTGTATTTTTTTTCCGCGTTCTTGATCCCAATGTCGTGGAGGTAGGCCGTGGTCAGAATAACGCCCAGATTCCCCTTTTCGCCGCGGCCGATCCTTTCGGCATACCTGGCCACCCGGCCGGCATGGCCGATGCGCTTAAAATCAGAGCCAAAATAGCGTTTCATTTCCACCGCCACCCGGTCTTTGAGGAGATCATCCCGCTGGGCCAGGAGGTCCGGAGACATCTCGCCGAGGCACTGTTCGGCATACTTACAGTAGGAAGCACAGCCAAAGTCTATTTTAGGATTCAGCATCTTGTGACCGCACTTCTTGCACTTCCGGGCCGATTCATCTTTGAAGAACTCCATATCATGTCCGCATTCCGGACATTTGGTTTCGAAGATGGCTTCCGGTGTCCAATACCGGCTATCCTGTCCGGGACACTTCATGTTTCTTCCTCCTCTGCGGTTGCGGGTTGCTTGTTACTCGTTGCTTGTTACGTGTTACTGGTTGCTGGCCAATGTCATTGACTTAAGGGTAGGGTCATCGGATCCTATTCTAATAAATGGTTAATTCCGATGAAGCCCTGAAAGGGCGCTCTAGGTTAGCCCAGGGCAACGCCCTGGGTAGGGGTGGCGACTATATAAAAACCATGTAATAGTCACATAAAACCGCCGGCAATCCCGTACTTAAGCCGTAGCCGGACATTCCATTCAGAGGAAATGATTTTGGGGGCCGGCCGACCTCCTGACCATCCCGCTGACACGTAACATGCCGTATTTCCCAGGGCACTGCCCTGGGCTAACCTAGAGCGCCCCGTTGGGGCTTAATCGGAATGGTCTATTTTAAAAAAAATTAGCTCGTTTGTCCGCACCCTTAAGTCAATGACATTGGGTTGCTGGCTACTGGTTGCTCATTTCGGGTCAGAAATAATATAATGATTGACCTATATGAACATTTAACTTGCAACCAGCAACCCGACAAGTCTAGCCCAGGATGGCCTTCAGGTCCTCTTCCGGCGTGGTGATGGGCTTAATGTTAAAGGTTTTGACCAGGAAGTCCAGAATGTTCGGCGTAATAAAGGCCGGCAGTGACGGCCCGAGGCGGATGTCTTTAATCCCGAGATAGAGCAAGGTCAGCAGGATGGCGCAGGCCTTTTGTTCATACCAGGACAGGATCATGGACAAGGGCAGATCGTTCACGCCGCAACCGAAAGCCTCGGCTAAGGCCACGGCTATCTTGACCGCGGAGTAGGCGTCATTACATTGCCCGATGTCCAGCAACCTGGGGATGCCGCCAATGTCGCCCAGATCCTGATCAAAGAAACGGAACTTGCCGCAGGCCAGGGTCAGGACGACGCAATCCTTGGGGACCTGACTGACAAACTCGGTGTAGTAATTCCGTCCGGGTTTGGCTCCATCACATCCGGCGACCAGGAAGAAGTGGCGAATGGCTTTACTTTTGACCCCGGCGATGACTTTATCGGCCACGCCCAAGACGGTCTGATGACCAAACCCGGCCAGGACCGAGCCGGCCTCTTTATCTTCAGCATACCCAGGCATGGCCAGGGCTTTTTCGATAAGGGGGCTGAAATCCTGGTTGGTCACGTGGGGGACGCCGGGCCAGGCGACGCAACCGGTGGTGTAGATATTGCCCTGGTAAGACTGCTGGGGTTTTTGAATACAGTTGGTCGTCATCAGGATGGGACCGGGGAACTGACCGAATTCTTTGATCTGGTTCTGCCAGGCGGTGCCGAAATGGCCGTAAAAATGAGAATACTTCTTTAATTCCGGATAGCCGTGCGTGGGCAGCATTTCACCGTGGGTGTAAATATTAATGCCTTTGCCTTCGGTCTGTTTCAGCAGTTCGTGCAGATCCTTGAGATCGTGTCCCGAGACCAGGATGGCTTTGCCTTTTTTGGCGCCCAGGGGGACTTTGGTCGGAACGGGCTGACCGTAGGTTCCGGTGTTGGCCGTGTCCAGGATCTCCATGGTCCTGAGGTTGACTTCGCCACACTTCAAGACCAGCTTCAGGCAATCGTCCAGAGACAGCCCGGCCTGGGGTAAGGAAGCCAGGGCTTCATGCACGAAGGCGTACACGGCGTCATCTTTTTGGCCTAATATTTCAGCATGATCGGCATAGGCGGAGATACCTTTGATGCCAAAAAGCAAGGTGTGCTTCAGGGACATGATATCGGCATCGGCTGCCGGATAGGACTTTAGCCCGACGCTCAGACCCTGGTCGATGAGACCCTCCATGGTCGCAGCCGGTTTATAGGTGGCTGGACCGTCGGCGAAGCTTACCTGGCCACCGGCGGATTTAACGCGGGCGCTGAGGCTGTCCCGCAATACCACACACTCTTTGATCAAACCGGCCAGCCGGTCGGGATCGAAGTTGACGTTGGTCAAAGTGGCAAACAAGGACCGGACCGTGAAAATGTTGACCTGGTCGTCATTAACCCCGGCTTTGCGTCCGGCTACGGCGACCTGGCCTAGGCCTTGAAGGGCGTAGATGAGCAGGTCTTGGAGAGTGGCGACTTCGTGAGTCTTACCACAAACACCAATCTTTTCACATCCTTGTCCCTTAGCTGTTTGCTCGCACTGATAACAAAACATTTTTGTCCTCCTTTTTCGTTTACCAACCAATAAGAATTAGTTATAGTCCTCCAGGTCGTGTTTCTTTGGCATGGATTATGCTCGTATGCTCATGATGAACTGATGGTTTTCGCCTATTAAAGTATATTGAATTACATCACGCCCGGACCTCTATAGAGGCGGCTCTTGCCGTTAGGCACCCAATTTTTTATGATAACCTATTTGAGATTGTTTTGGAATAGGCACTTCACCTCATTTGTCATGATAAATTCCTCACTGGAGTAGGGAAATTCCCCAGATGAGGCAGGGTGATTTGACTTTGGCCTTGATCTTTATCTTGTGCTTAACTGGTTATACACCCCGCTGTCTAAAAAAGTGACTTGCGGTCCTGGTCATCACGCGGACAGGCCGGGGAAGGCAAGCAAAGCCGGGAAAAAACAAATTGGACTGGTTTGTCCTCGATGTTGAGTGGAGTATAGCCCGTCAATCGCGACGGTGCCTTGACTTAAGTCAAGCGGGTGAAATTTTCTTTCGACGGAGGGATTCTCGACTTGAAAAAACTGATAGATACAATTACCGCCATTCCATTATTTTATAATCTACCGGCAGACCAACTCAATGAAGTCACCGAGATCGCTCTGGAGAAATACTACCCCAAAGGGCAGACCATCTTTATGGAAGGCGATGAAGCTACTGGTTTCTTTGTGATTGTGGAGGGGATGGTCAAGGTTTTTAAGGTGTCGTTTGATGGAAAGGAGCAGATTCTGCACATCCTGGGACCGGCTGAACCTTTTGCCGAGGTGCCGGTCTTTGCCGGACTAAAATACCCGGCCCATGCCGAGGCGATTCAAGAGAGTTATCTGCTCTATTTTCCAAGAGCTGAATTTGTGGAGCTGATCAAACGCCAGCCGTCTTTGGCCATGAACATGCTGGCTGCCCTGTCGCTGCGTTTACGGCAGTTCGCTCAGCAGGTGGAGGCGCTGTCGTTGAAGGAGGTGCCTGGCCGTCTGGCGGCCTATCTGTTGGATTTGTCCGATGAGCAGGCCCACGGCAACCGGGTGTCCATAAATATTACCAAGAAACAACTGGCCGGCCTGCTGGGCACGATTCCTGAGACCATATCCCGCATTCTGACCCGGATGAAGGAAAACAACTTGATTGAATTAAAAGACCGGGAGGTGACCATCCTAGACCGCCCGGCCCTGGTCAGTCTGACCACCGGTGAAAAGATGAGGGTTTAGCGACCATACTCGTCTGCATTTGCCTGGCAAAAAATAAAGTAGATCACAAGCCCTGCAGTTTTAGTCCGGCGGGGTTTTTTTTGTAGATCGCTGTAGAATAAGGGGCAATTAGTTTGTGGATTTCTTCAGGGCCAGAATGAATTCATCGAGACTACTTGCGACAAAAGCCTGCTTGAGCAGTGACTTCAAAACTATAGTATCAGATAATTGATCTATAGATTCTATGACTTCAGAAGGGATCTGACCGAATCGGATTTCAATGCCCTCAACAATATCTTCCCTCGCCTTTACCAAAGTACCCTCTTGAATCCCTTGCTGAATCCCTTGCTGAATTCCCTTCTGAATACCCTCTTCAATGAATTGTTCGGCAACGGTAGGCATGATCTCTCCTCCTCTTCCTGATGTGGCCCGGTCTAAAAAGACCGTTATCTCTTCCTTTGTTAATTTATCGGTGAAAATCAAATACTGGGCAACAGTTTTAAGAAATTCAATTTGACCAGGATCTGTTGCCATTTCATGGTAAAGAGAAGCTATCTCAGCTAACTTAGCAACTAATTCATGATCACTGATATGTTTCTGGAGGAGCAAGGTAATTCGAGTTTTAACATCTCCTTTGATATCTTCATCCGGCATAGTCGATAAGTCCAAAAGAAGATAGTCAAAATCAGGCAGATATCGTCTTAATTCAGCCGTAGTATCAAACAACGAGCTAAACCTGGTCGACCCGGCCCAGGTGGTGGTCCCATGATAAAAGACCAGCGGAATGATAACAGGTAAATATTCCGAGGCTGGCTGCCGGGAAATGATATAGGACCACATCTGATTCATATATCTAAATAGTTGAAACGGAACGAGTCTGTCCTGATAGCTTTTGTGCTCCAACAAGATACTGACATAAGCCTCCTGGGATTGCCTGATGTTCACCCGGTAAACAATATCTGAAAAATGCTCCTTTAATAGGTCATCCACAAAGGAATCTGTGGTGGTCTCAAGGGTGCTGAGATCGAGTTGTCCAAGCACGGCCGCAGGTAAATAATTGGCCAAGAAGTCTTTGGCCAGGTCCTGCCCCGAAAACATCTTTTTGAAAAACCTGTCGTGATGATTTGTTGTCAAGGTAAACCCCTGAACTAAATTTCCCCATCGGGGTACGAACTACTGAATTCTTCTTCATCCCAATTCAGTTAGATGATCCTGGGCAAAATCTAACCCCGGATCCAACTCCAGGGCCATCCGGTACATCTCTTTGGCCTCTTCCTTAAAGCCCAGCGCCCTCAGATTGACCCCGATATTGGCATAATCAATGGCGGAACCGGGATTGTGGCGGATGGCCTCTTCAAAGCATTTGATCGCCTCCTGATACCTTTTCAGCTTGTAGCAACAAAATCCCAACAGATTGTGCACGTCGCTTCGTTCCGTGTCATGTTCCAATGCCCGCTGCAACTGGGTGATGGCCTCCGCAAAGTCCCCCGCTTCCTTGAAGGCGATGCCCAGGTGACAGTAGATGGAGGCTAAATCCTGTTCGTGCGGGTCCAAGGCCAGGGCCTCTTTCAACTCGTTTATCGCACCGGGATAATCCTGCTTTTCCAGCTTGGCCAGACCGCTGTAAAAATGCAAATAGTACCTGGCGGGATAAAGCCCTTTAAGGTACTTCAGGTAGGTCAGGGCCTCCTCCGGAGGATAGGTCTTGGTGGCCAGCTTGGCCGCAAAAAAGTCGACACTGGACGCGATCGCCCGTTCCCGGAATCGGGCTCCGGGGATCATGACATACACGGCCGGGACCTGGAGTAGAGGATGGGTGGTCTCCAACACTAGGACTTCCAGGCCATGCCGGGCCAGGGCCTGGGTGCAGTTAATAATTTCAGTTTTCAGGTTATCATCTGAAGGATCGGGCAGATCGGCCAGGGCAATGGTCGCTGTGGACCGAAAGACATAATCGGCCTCACCCAGGTGATTAAATTTAGGCAAGCCGCTGGGAATGTATCCCGGTCGGCTTTCAAAGTCTCCAGCCAGTTGGGCCACTTCAGTCAAGGCCCGGATAAGCGCTTTTTCGGGGCTGGTGGCCGTCCCGGCGGTAAAGACGATCTCGCTCCGGCCTGGAAAATTTTCCGGATCATAGGCCAAGGCCCCAATGGAAGGGATACCCAGCCCCAGGGTGAAATCCTTGACCTTGAGGATAATTCCCTTAGACCGGTACTTGGCGATAAGCTCCTTAGCCACCGGGTCGGTGACGGTGTTCAGGTCAATGTCCGGACAGACCAGCCGTTGCTCACAGACCAGGGCGGAGACATGCCGCTCGACCACCTCGCCCAGCCCCTGGACAATGGCCTCCTCCAGGCTGTTCCCGGCTGAGGGTCCGTTGAATTCATTGATTTCATAGAACCAGTTAAAGGGAACGAGATAGTCCCGGCCTTGGGTCAGGTTGGTCGCCTGGGTGAATTCCAGGGGCAAGTCCTTAATGGCCTGGTAAGCCTGGGCCAAGTCATCGGCGGGATGATGAACCGAGGCGGCAATCAAGGGAAAGGGCAGGGCTTGCTCGGCCAGGTTATCGTAGCTTGCCCGCATAAAATCGGTCCCCTTGACAAAATGAAAAAAGCTGAATCGTTCCATCAATTCCATCAAAGCGCTGGCCTCGGCCTGGATAGGGGTGGCTCCTTTGCCCATTTGTTTTTTGGTTCCAATGGTGTGAAAGGCATCAGAGCCACAAAAGCTAAGATAGACGGGGATATCCAACCGGCCGGTATCGATCCGGATGACTTCTTTGAGGATATCGAGTTGGATCCGGGCCAGGCGTTCTTTGATTGTAGCCACGGTCCGGTCTGGAGAAATGACTTTATCTTGGTCATAGGTATATGATTTAAAGGAATTTTTTAACTCAATCAACGTGTTCATTTTGCTGCTCACCTTTTCTTGCCGGCCTAAACGCTTCGGCCAGGGATTTATAGTATGAAATATAAGCTAAGTAGTCTTAATATCCTAATCCCTAACCGGGTGTTTGTCAACAGGTAATGGTCATCCAATCGGCAGAACGAGCTTTTGTCGGTAGGTTAAAAAAAATGGTTTATCACCCCCTGCAGGACGGCATCAACGATGTTATGATTAATGACGGCTGCCCAAACCCATGGAACGCCCATCATGCTTTGGACATTGCCGCAAAATTTAGCGTCGTCACCTCTGTTTTCAGCTTGCATTCCTTTTGAGTACGCAGCATAATACGCCGGAAGGTGAGTAAGGAATTTATAGACACATTGCCGGTTATGACCGGCCGGTCAGGACTGGACCGTCTGATCCGGTTGCCCGGGAACTATCCGGTATATCGAGGAAAACATACAACAACTCGAAATCTTATCGACTGAGCAATGTTCATGCAGAATTTTGACTATCCATGATTATGGCAAACTCGGCGCAATTGCTTAAGTTATGTGACCTGGCGTGTGGGAAATGGAAGATAAAGAAAAAAGTAAAGAACAACTCATGACTGAGGTGCAGGAGCTGCGGCGGTTGGTAACGCGGCTTGAGAACCATGTAACCAAACCTTCACTGGGATTGAACCTGCAACATAGGCGGTGGCCATCGCAAAAGCCGCCCGATTTGGAGGACAAGAAAGACAAACGCCGGTACGGCCATCGGAGCCGGCCCAATGTGACACAGTTCAAAAGTCTTGAGGAGGATCTAAAAAACGATGACGACCGCTGCCGATTGCTTTTGGGGGCTATTCCCGACCCGGTCGTTGTCTATGATCCGCTGGGTCGGGTGATCTATGCCAACAACTCCTTTGTCGATAAATACGGCTGGACGCGGGAGGAGTTGGCCGGCCGCCGGATAGATTTTGTCCCGCCCGACGAACTGGAGATAACCGGAGAATCAGTGGCCGCCAACCGCCGCGGCGAAGATGTCTCTTTTGAGACCAAACGACTGACCAAAGACGGCCGGTTATTAGACGTTTATATTACCTCGGCCGTTGTTTGCGACCGTGCCGGCAACACTCTGGCCAGTTTCATAATTCATCGGGATATTACGGAACGCAAAAGAGCCGAAGTTGAACTTAAGAAGTATCGGGATCTGTTGGAAGACCTGGTCAGGATTCGTACTGGTGATTTAGTTAAGAAAAATAGGCAACTACAATTAGATATCGTCCGCCGCCAAAAAGCTGAGGCAGATCTGCGGGAAAGCGAGGAAAAATACCGGACTATTTTAGAAAATATTGAAGACAGCTATTACGAGGTGGATCTGGACGGGAATCTAACCTTTTTCAATGAGGCGCTGTGCCGGATCCTGGGCTATGATAAAATGGAGTTATTGGGTAAGAATAATAAAGAATTTTGTGACAAGGAAAATGCGGCCAGGCTTAAGAAAATTTATCAGCAGGTTCTGGCCGCTGAGACGCCGGCCAAAGCCGTGTATTGGGAAGCCATCAACAAAGATGGTTCGCTGCATCACATCGAGAGTTCCGTTTCCTTAGTCCGGGGCACAAGAGGGCAGGCGAAAGGATTTCGGGGGATTGCCCGAGACGTCACCGAGCGCCGACAGGTGGAGGAAGCTATGCGCAAAAGCGCAATGCAATACCAGACTGTGGAAGCTAATCCGGATCCAGTGGTGATCTTTGACATTGAGGGCAAAGTGGTTTATTTGAATCCGGCCTTTACCCGCGTGTTTGGCTGGGCTTTGGAGGAGGTTGAGGGGGGGCGGATTGACTTCTTTGTTCCCCTGGAGGAACGCCCCAAGACCTCTATAATAGAAGGTAAAGTCATGGCCGGTGAGAGTTTTTCAGGTATTGAGAGCACGCTGTTGACCAAATCCGGAAAAGTCATCGCCGTGGGGATAAGCGGCGCCACCCTTACGGACAAAAACGGGAAACCGGCCGGGAGTATCGTCGCCCTGCGAGACATCACCGTCCAAAAGCGGATTGAGGCGCAATTATTCCAGATCGAGAAAATGGAAGCCATCAGGATCCTGGTTGGAGGGGTGGCCCATGAACTGAAGAACAAACTCACTTCAATCCTGGGTAATAGCGATTACCTGACCATGCTCACCGATAATGAGGAGATACTGGAAAGCGCCAGGGAAATCAAACAAAGTGTTGATGAATCCGTCCAAAAGATCGATGGATTGTTGGCTTTCTGTCTGGAGCAGAAACTCAAACCGGAACCAGTTAATTTAAATGAAACTATCTCGGAAGTAGGCCGGGACTTGATGACGAAAGTGGACAATGCCATAAACCTGGTTATTTTACCTGGAGAAGGGCTCGATCCGGTGTTTGCCGACCCGAGTTTAATCAGACAGAGTATTATGAATCTGGCCTTGAACTCGATTGACGCCCTGGCTAAGAAGGGGGTCGGCACTCTGACCATTAGTACCGAAAATACGGCTATTAACGAGAGCCTATGTGGCGGAGTGGGGGAAGCGCGAGCGCGAAAATTTGTCACCGTCTCGGTGGCCGACACCGGAGCAGGCATTGATCCTGAGATCATGCCCCATATCTTCGAGCCGTTCTATACCAGCAAAGGGTTTGGGGGGATAGGGTTGGGCTTGTCGTTTGGTTATGGGGTGGTCAGGCAACATGGGGGGTGGATCGAGGTCGACAGCCGGCTGGGCCAAGGCACCACATTCAAAGTTTACTTGCCGGTCTATGCGGCGGCTGAGGAAGCCGGAAAAGACGACCGGGACCAAGATTCTATCCCTTTGGTTTAAGGTCCCTGTTGCTGGTTGCTCGCAATTCGACCTGATACCGGATCGGATTGACGATTACTGGAGTCAACTTATGTCCAAGAAGAAGAAAAAGGCTGCCGGAAAGAAAAAGAAGCCGGCCAAGAAACCGACCTCGAATACCCAGGGACGGAGCTGGGCCGCTTCCGATCCGGAATTCGATGCCTTTATGGATTTGATGGACCAGCCGATGATGGACGACCTTGAACCACCCGAAGGTTTTCGGGAGGTAGGTCTGACAGTTGCCATCGGGGAGTTCGGTAAACCGATCATGGACCTGATCGACCCGAACGACCGGAAGGGGATCAATAAACTTATAGAGGTTGTGACGGCCATCTGGACGTATTCCATCCTCATCCAAGACCCGGATAATGAGTTGGATGCTGTTGCAGACGCAGGGCCTATCATAAAGATTATCAAGAAGCAGTTGAAGCTTGATCATGACCAGGCAACTGAATTGCTCGACATGATGCTCGATCGAAAGGAATACCTGTTCCCCTCGGATATCCAACCCGAATCCGGCTCGGTCTTGTTTCTAAGAAAAGAAGGCCCTATTCATATAGCTGAGTTTGACTATTCAAAAATAAATATCCTGAACAGCCCGGCCGCCCAGGCGGAACCGGATGCCAACCTGGTGTCGATGATAAACCAGATTGACCAGTACATTTATGACCAGGCCGAGTATGATGACTGGGAGTCTTACTTCGTCGACATGGGCACGGAATGCATCGGCCTTTTTTCTATTTGGGTTGAAGAAACCGGACTACTTGAATCTTATGATGAATTTGGTTCTTATGCGGTGTTGTTTCTATATTTCATATACCAGGATGAACATCCCGAAGAGGTTGTCTTCAAATCTGTGTCTCCGGCTCACTTGGAGGAATTTCTGTTTGGTTTCGTCTTACGTGAGGTAACGATCAAACCCGAACAATATGTCAATATCCCGCCGGCTTTGAAGCTGTTCTACCGGTTCTTATCCGAAAAAGGTTACCTGGATGATACCCAATCAAAATCCATAATCAAGTACATAGATGATTTGGAACCCGATTATCTGGACAAACTGAGAAGAAAATTCGGTTGAAAGGTACGTCACCCGGCTATTATGACTTGAACCTTTTATCCCGGACCGAGATCGGAGAACGCATGGATACCGGCTTTTCAAAAACCGAAGGACTGGCCGCAGATGTGGGACCGGTAATGCCGTCTGTCGGTCACCAAGATAGTCCTGACCAGGGGCGTCTGCCGGCCCGGGACGGGATTCGGCTCGGATACCATTGGCTGTGTCTCCTGGCCATATGCCTCGCCGGCGCATTGGTTTATGCCCAGACGCTCCACTATCCTTTTGTTTTCGATGATGATTACATTGTCCAGAACAACACCCACATCCGGATCAACCATCTCAGCCTTCAGGAACTTTCCAACGCCGCATTCAAGACCCCCGTCCCCAATCGGCCGTTGGAAGGTTTCACCTTATCCCTTAATTACTACTTCGGAAAATACGATGTTACCGGCTATCACTTGACCAACATCGCCATCCACCTGCTGGCTGGAATGCTGGTTTATTTTGTCTCATTCCTGACTTTCAGGCGGATGACGGAGATTCCGAACCAGGCTTTCCCTCCTCCCCACGGTTCCCGAATTCTGGTCATGTCATTAATCGCCGCCCTTATCTTCGTCACCCATCCGGTCCAGGTCCAGGCCGTGACTTACATCAGCCAACGCATGACCAGTCTGGCCACGATGCTGTATCTGTTGTCCCTACTGTGTTATATCGTCGGCCGCGAATCGGTCGTCGGGTGGCAACGAAGAACCTGGTGGGCGGGATGTCTAATTTTTGGGGCCCTGGCTTTCGGGTCAAAGGAGATCGCGGCCACTCTCCCGGTGGTGATCTTCATTTATGAGTGGTTTTTTTTTCAAAACTTGAGTTTCAATTGGCTCAAACGAAGTTTCAAATATTTGGCCATTCCGGTGGTTGTACTGGTGCTGCTGACCGTCATTTTTTCAGAGGGGAAGCTACTCCATAAATTTACGTCGGAGGCCTACCCGATCCTTTCTTGTCCCACACCTGCCTTTACGGCTTGGGAACGGGTGATGACGGAATGGCGGGTGGTTCTCTTCTACCTGAGCCTGCTTTTTTATCCACACCCGCAAAGACTCAATCTCCTCCATCCGATAACCGTGTCTCATTCTTTGTTCGATCCCATCACCACTTTTTTATCTCTTTTGGCTATCCTTGGATGTCTCGGCTTGGCGCTGGCCGCGGCCCGGCGGCATCGGTTGTTGTCATTTTGTATTCTATGGTATTTTATCAACTTAGTTATTGAATCTTCGGTCATTAAGCTGGAGTTTATCTATCAATACCGGCTTTACCTGCCCCTGGTCGCCCTGGCCGTATATTTGCCGTACCTGATCTACCGCCTGACCTTAAAAATGGTTGGAGTGGGAGTGATTATTTCCGGGGTGATTATTGTCGCCCTGGGCTTTAGCACTTACTCCCATAATCTGGTTTGGCGGGACAACGTCACCCTCTGGAGCGACGTCGTGTCCAAGAATCCGTTGAGTCACAATGGACACAGCGACTTGGGGGTCGCTCTAATAACACAGGGTAACATCCGGGAAGCTACCAGTCACCTTCGACAGGCCTTGCAGTTGAAGCCGGATTTTGCCAATGCCCACATTAACCTGGGTCTGATACTGGCTGAACAGGGCGATGAAAAAGCGGCAATTGAACACTATTCCAAAGCCTTAGACTCCAACCCGAGGCTTGCCAAGGCTCACTACAACCTGGGGGTGGTTTTAGCCAAGCAGGGAAAGGTTGAGGAATCTTTGAACCATTTTTATCAGGCAGTAAAATATGAGCCGGACAGTCCTTATACCCATTACAATCTGGCCCAGGCTCTGGCCGAGCAGGAAAAGACGGCTGAAGCCGGTAACCATTATGCTGAGGCTATCCGGTTGAACGAGGATTTTGCCGAAGCCCACAATGGCCTGGGGGCCATCTATGAGCGGCATGGACAGACGGCTAAGGCCATGGACCACTACTTAACAGCTCTGCGGATCGGACCCGATAATCCTTATACCAACTATAACCTGGGCCATCTCTTGGCCGAAAGCGGTCGGATGACTGAAGCCCTGGGTTACTTGTTCGAGGCGGTCCGGGCCAAGGCCGATTATGTGGAGGCCCAAAGCAAATTGGAAGACATTTTGGCGGATCCCCGGAATACGGAAGAAAGCATCAGATTTTTTGCTCAGGCAATCCAACTTGAACCGAATAATGCCGATGCCCACTATTTTTTGGGCCTGGCCCTGGTCAAATATGGAGATACCGACAGCGGGGTCAGGGAGGCCGGCGAGGCATTGCGCCTGAGACCCGGTTTTGCCGAAGCTCATAACAGCTTAGGCGCCGCGTTGCTTGGTCGCGGTGATCTTGACGGAGCAGTCAAACAGTTTTCGGAGGCGGCCCGGATCAATCCCGAATACGCCGGGGCCCGGTATAACCTGGGCGTGGCCCTGGCCGGCCGCGGTGATATCCAGGGGGCGATCAATCACTACCTTGAAGCTCTAAAGATCAAACCGAATTATGCCGAAGCGTATAATAATTTGGGTGCTGTTTTGGCCGGCCAGGGAAAAATAAAGGAAGCCGCGGCAAACTTTTCCGAGGCGGTCAGGTTTAATCCCGACTATGCCATGGCCCATAATAACCTGGGGATGACGCTGATGGACCAGGGAAGCGTCCCAGAGGCGGCTAAACAATTCTCCGAGGCTGTTCGGATCAATCCCGACTATCCCGAGGCCCTCTATAACCTTGGCCGGGCTTTGATGGCCCAGGGCCGGACCGATCAGGCCATCCGAAGATTTTCAGAGGCGCTCAAGCTAGTTCCGGATTTCGCCCCGGCCCGCCGCAGCCTGGAAGAGGCCACCCAAAAACCATAACTGCCGGAGTCTAAAATGGATAGGGACGAGATAGGCCCAGGGCTTGTGACTGAGGCCACCGCGAGCGGAGAAGAACCGGAGGTCGCCCTTAATGAATTTCCAGACGAATCCGAACCGGATGAGGCGAGATTTGATTATCATTTTGACGTCCGGCTTCATTATTTGAACTTGATCATCATCAGTCTCATTTGCATTGGCATCTATTCCAATACATTACAGTACCCTTTTGTCTTTGATGATAATGTCCTCATCGTTGACAATCCCCATATTAGAATGACCCAGTTCAGTCTAAAGGGGATTTACGAGGCCGGGGTTCGCGGCCTGGTCCCAAACCGGCCGGTGTCTTGCATTAGTTTCACCCTCGATTATTTCTTTTGGGGATATAACGTCACGGCCTTCCGGCTGGTCAGTCTAAGCATCCATCTCTTGTCCGGGATGTTGGTCTACTTCATTTCATTTTTGACTCTGGCCCGCCTATCCGCAGTGCCGGGCCAAAAAAATTCGGCGCCGGATCTGTCGCTTATCTCAATCATGTCTTTGTTCGCCGCTGCCGTATTCATTGTTCATCCGGTCCAGGTCCAGGCGGTGACCTATATGACCCAGAGAATGACCAGCCTGGCCGTGATGTTTTACCTTGGCTCCTTGCTGTGTTACCTCCAGGGCCGGCTGACTGAGATCCGATGGCGGCGACGGCTGATCTTTGCCTTTTGTTTGTTCTTCGGGATCCTGGCATTTGGGTCCAAAGAGACCGCGGCGACTTTGCCCCTGATTATTTTACTCTATGAATGGTATTTCTTTCAAAATCTGACCCCGGCCCGGTTGTGGAGAGGTTTGATCTATCTGTTTCTCTCGGTGGCTCTGCTGGTTCTGCTGACCTATTTATTTTCCGAGGGGCACCCCTTCGGCAAAGTCGCTCACGATTACCCCATCCTGGCCGGACCCACGCCCCCTTTTACCGAATGGGAGCGGGTCATGACCCAGTTCCGAGTGATTATCTTCTATATCAGCATGCTCCTCTTTCCTCATCCCGACCGGCTCAATCTACTAAACTACATCACTACTTCCCATTCCCTGGTCGATCCCGGCACCACCCTCTGCTCACTCGTGTCCCTCACCGGCCTGTTCGGCCTGGCCGTGGGCCTGGCCAGACGGTACCGATTCATTTCATTTTGTATCCTCTGGTTCTTGATCAACCTGGCTATCGAAGCTCTGGTACCCAGGTTGGAGATGATTTATCTATACCGGCTTTATTTGCCCCTGGTCGGTTTTGCGATGCTGACGGCTTATTTGATTTTTTGGAGAACCGGGCCCAGATTATGGCTCAGGGTGGCCACAGCCGCCGTCATTGTGTTCACGTTGGGATACATCACCATAATCCACAATCGGATCTGGCAGGATAACCTGACTTTGTGGTCGGATGTGGTGGCCAAGAATCCTCAGAGTCAAGGGGGGCATCACAACCTTGGAACAACCCTATTCAACCAGGGTAAGATAGCCGAAGCGATTGACCAATTCTACCTGGCGGCCAGATATAATCCCGACAACCCCGATACCCAAATCATGTTGGGCGCGGCGTTGGCCGACCAGGGTAGCTATGGCCAGGCCGCTCAGTGCTATGCCCGGGCCTTGGAGCTAAAGCCGGATAGCGTCGCGGCGCATCAGGGCCTGGGATTGGCTCAGGAACGCCTGGGACACGTCCCGGTAGCGATTCGTCATTACCTTGACGTCCTTCAGATCGAGCCGGATTATTATAACCTGGGCCGTCTCCTGGCGGAAAATGGCAGAACAGCAGAAGCACTGGGGCATTTCTTTGAGGTCTTGCGGGCCAGGGCCGATTATGTGGAGGCCCAAAGCGGCGTGGAAGACATTTTGGCGGATCCCCGGAATACGGAAGAAAGCATCAGATTTTTTGCTCAAGCAATCCAACTTGAACCGAATAATGCCGATGCCCACTATTTTTTGGGCCTGGCCCTGGTCAAATATGGAGATACCGACAGCGGGGCCAGGGAGGCCGGCGAGGCATTGCGCCTGAGACCCGGTTTTGCCGAAGCTCACAACAGCTTAGGCACCGCTTTGCTTGGCCGCGGTGATCTCGACGGAGCAGTCAAACAGTTTTCTGAGGCGGTCCGGATCAATCCCGAATACGCCGGGGCCCGGTATAACCTGGGCATGGCCCTGGCCGGCCGCGGTGATATCCAGGGGGCGATCAATCACTACCTTGAAGCTATAAAGATCAAGCCGAATTATGCCGAAGCGTATAATAATTTGGGCGCTGTTTTGGCCGGCCAGGGAAAAATAAAGGAAGCCGCGGCAAACTTTTCCGCGGCGGTCAGGTTTAATCCCGACTATGCCATGGCCCATAATAACCTGGGGATGACGCTGATGGACCAGGGAAACGTCCCGGAAGCGGCTAAACAATTCTCCGAGGCTGTTCGGATCAATCCCGACTATCCCGAGGCCCTCTATAACCTTGGCCGGGCTTTGATGGCCCAGGGCCGGACCGATCAGGCCATCCGAAGATTTTCAGCGGCGCTCAAGCTAGTTCCGGATTTCCCCCAGGCCCGCCGCAGCCTGGAAGAGGCATTGAGGCAGCCTTGAATCCAATGCCTTAGCGAATACGACCGGTTGAGGTTTAACTTCTTGCCTTCCCGGCTGATGACGGGTAAAATTTGGAAAGATAGAACAGTGCCCCCAGAACGAGAGGAGCATCTTATGCTGAAGGATTTTACCCTGGAGTATTGTATTGATGATGGCTGGTATGTCGGCCGACTCAAGGAAGTCCCGGGAGTATTCAGCCAGGGAGAGACTTTAGATGAGCTTGAGAGAAACATTCGCGAGGTCTATCAACTGATGACGGACGAGGCCGGGTTTGCCCCCGGCGGTGAAGCCTACCAAAAGGAAATTCGGGTAGAGGTGTGAAAAGGTACAAGTTAATCAGAGAACTGGTGGATGCCGGATGTTACCTCAATCGCATGGCGCTCACCACGATATTTATCTCAACCTAAAAAACGGCAGGAAGACAGCGGTTCCTCGCCATAATGAAATCAAAGATAATATGGCCCGGTTGATAAAGATACAGCTCGGATTAGTAAATTCACTATGATTAAAAACCAGGAACCTATAAGAAGCATGTTTAAGCCTTTTATCCTGGCCCTGATGGCTTTTCTTTGTCTTATGACTGCAGCTCCGGTTCAGGCCGAGCGGTTTAAGGTAAAGTTGGAGCGGGTCGGGTTCAATTTGTATCGAGACACCCTTTCCGGGCTGTATATTAAGACGCGTTTTTGTTTTGAAGTCTCCGTGGGTGAGCCGGCGATACTCCAATATGACCGTCCCTACGGCAATAACAAGCTGCTTTTTGTAAACCGGACCACCTGTGACGTCGAAAAGGTAATACAGCTTAAAGATAAATAACCCCTTTGCACCACCGTTTACCGTTCTTCCAAGACCTGACGAATTAGTTTGGCCAGGTGCGTCATATCCATTGGTTTCAACAGAAATCCTCTCACCCCTAGGTCCCTGGCCCGCTCTTCATTGACCATGTCTTTCAAGATTGACGTAATTTCAACTCACCCCTAGGTCCCTGGCCCGCTCTTCATTGACCATGTCTTTCAAGATTGACGTAATTTCAACTGGTTTCTTCCCGGCCTTGAGTATCTCTTCTAAAAAATCCGAGGTTGCTTTACCGGACTTAACGTCATCCAAGGCCAGTTTGGTATATCCGAAGATGGGCCCGAGAATATTATTGAAATCGTGGGCGATCCCTCCGGCCAGCGTATTGAGATGCCGCCGGGATCATCAGTCGGCCGCCGGGGATAGTCCCTTTTCAAAATTATTTTTTGAATTATCTTGGCCGGTTATTATGATTTCTCTGATGTCATCATAATTTTTTCTTAGAACATTAACAACATGCCCATCTATCAAGCCATTATCACACATATTTTCCATGACCGACAGAACCTCAAGTTTTTTCATTCTCTTTCTATAGGGCCGATCTTCCGTCAGAGCGATGAAGATATCGGCGATCGCGACTATCCTGGATCCGAGGTCGATCCGCCCGGCATCCAGATGGAAAGGATAACCGGACCCATCCAGCTTCTCATGATGAAATCCGGCCCATTCAGCGATCTGGTGACTGAAGCCGCACCGTTTTAGGACCGAATATGTATGGTAAGGATGTTGACGGATAATCGCGAATTCGGATTTATTAAGCCTGTCCGGTTTGTCAAGAATTCGGTTCGGGACGGCCATCTTGCCGAGATCATGTAGATTTCCTGCAATTCTGATTAATTCCACCTCCGGCTCGGAATGGCCCAAGTATCCGGCCATGGCCGAGGCGGCAGCAGAGACACCGCTGGAATGGGACGCGGTAAACGGTGATCTAAAGTCGATAATATCCCGGACCAGTTCGGAAATTGATAGGAATGACGATTGATAAATCAATAAGTTGTCAAATGGAACCACTTCAGAAATGATGGTCGCCAGTTTGGGTGAGGTCAAGGTCAGCCAAAATTCTTCGCGTGAGGCAATTGATCTAAATACATCGATCAGTTCCGGACAAATTTCAGTCTCGGATAAAGACTCTATATCGGAAATAATCTCCTCATCTTGGTGCAAAATATATTTTTTCCGGTTAATTGCTCTTTCGACGGTATCTGAGACAAAAAGGACTTGCGATTGGAGAGCCGGCCCGGCCTCATGAGATTGGGCCAAATCCGGCCATTTGGTGTGATGGTGTCTGACTATTCTTGAGGCATGTTCAAATATCGGAACTCGTTTGAGAACATTTTCCCCATAAATGCAATGTGATTCAAGGTTGCCCTCATACGTTGATTCATGAAGACCTAACTTTTCCTCAGGAGATAACGCCCCGATGTCATGTAGCAGGGCCGCGATGAAAATCTGTTCGATCACCGATGAGGGGAATTGAGCAGCTTCCGCCAGTTTCCAGGCAATGAACGCCGTCCGGAGTTGGTGGCTGCTAAGGGCCGGGCCGGCTAAATCTAACGCATCGGAAAGTGATAAAAGAAAGTCTATGATTTTCACCGAAGGCTCTTGGTACATACCCCCCCCAGGCAACATCCGGACCGAATCCCGGACGAACGCCATGATTCTTTTGAGCTAGTGTCATAAGGCGGAATTTTGACCGGAACCGGTCATTTGCAATTACCTATAGCCGTTTTGGCCAACCGGTCACATTGCTCGTTTTCCGTGTGACCGGCGTGTCCTCGGACCCATTCCCAGGTAACCTGATGTTCCTTAACCAGTTTGACAAGTTTCTCCCACAGATCCCGGTTGAGCACGTCTTTCTGAGTGCCTCCTTTGGTTCCGCTGGTTTTCCAGCCTTTCTTTTGCCAGTTCCAGACCCAGGTGGTAATTCCTTGAATCAAATACTTAGAATCGGAGTAGAGCGTGACGCGGCAGGGACGTTTCAACGCCTCCAGGGCGCTCACCGCGGCGATCATCTCCATTCGGTTATTTGTAGTTAACGGTTCACACCCGGAAAGTTCCTTGGAATGATGCTTAAAACTGAGCACCGCGGCCCATCCCCCGGGGCCGGGATTGTTCTGACACGCCCCGTCGGTGTAAATGGTCACTTCCGGCCAATCCTGCCCCGGTTCATCCTGAATCCCATTCATTTGCAGAAACCCTACAGTAGTCTATGCACTATTGAAAATAACAGCCCGTCCCCGGCCACCGGCCAGGGTGTCAGCGTTTGCTCCTTCAAGAGGTGCAAGATCCATCCCTGGTCGCTTGTTTTGCGCCCTGGGCCAACCAGTCAAGGAATTTTCTTATCCAGCCCCGCTTGCGGTCGGATTCCGGCGGCCGGGTCGGATCGGTTGGAATCGGGGATTGATAACGATTTTTGATCATCTTTGTCTTCTCCTTTAACTTCCTAAACCTTGGGTGAGGCCATAGACCATGCCGGTGCATTTGGGTTGACGCTTGATGACTAGTATACTATAACATCTTTTTCTTTTGGTAGAAAAAATGTCCGGTAAGCCAAGAATACTGATAATTTCATGTTATAGGAGAAGGAAATGATCATCCAAACTTTGGTGGTGGGACCTATCCAGGCGAACTGCTTCATCCTCGGGTGTGAGGCGACACATGAGGCCGCGGTCATAGATCCCGGAGACGAGGTGCCGCGGATCCTCCAGGCTTTGAACCGCGAGGGCCTGAAGGTTAAATGTATCATTAATACTCATTGCCACTTCGACCACGTCGGTGGGAACCGGGCGTTGAAAGAGGCCACCGGCGCGGATCTGCTCATTCATGCTGCTGACGCCCCCGCCCTGGCCTGTCTTAGCGCCAGCGCCGCCGCCTGGGGCATGGCCGCGGAGGACTCTCCGCCTCCAGACAGGACTATCGCCGATGGTGATACCATTTGCTTCGGCCGGATCACTCTCCAGGTCATCCACACTCCGGGCCACTCTCCCGGCGGGGTCTCTCTTCTCACCGACCAGATGGTCTTTGTCGGCGACACCCTGTTTGCCGGATCCATTGGCCGGACGGATTTTCCAGGTGGTGATTATGAAACGCTGATAAACGGTGTGCGAACTAAGCTGTTTTCTTTGGGCGATGAGGTCAAGGTTTTTCCAGGCCATGGACCGGCCACCTCTATCGGTGAAGAAAAAAGATATAATCCCTTTTTCCGTTAACCTGCCGATTAGGAAGGGCCCGCCCTAATCGGCCCAATGCTGTAGAATCAAGAGTGCGGCGTTAAGATTTCTTGCTTCGCTCGAAATGACAGGGAAGAGGACCATCTGGAATGACGATGTAAATTGTCATTCCGAGCGAAGCGAGGAATCTTATTACATCAGAAGATGGTTAAGCCGATCCTTAATTTAACAGCATTGACGGTTCGGCCGATGACAAAGCCGGAGGGTGGGGTTAGGTGAATAAAGTTAATTAGATGAGCGTTGGGAGGTTATCGGCAGGCCTGGGCGCAGCGGGGGCGGTCGAATACAGCTACCACCGCAGGCAAGGCCAGATGATATCCAGGAATGGAATGGTCGTTATCTTCCCCTTGAGTGGAATAAGACCCGTAGGTGGTGTACTTAAAACCATTCAACCTGATGCACAATTCAGCCTGGAAACCGCCGTCTAAGGACATGGCGTGCTTGATATTCAGGTCGCTCCGAGTCAGGAATTCAGCCAGTTCCCACAGGGTGTATCCCCCCTCGGTTGATAGGACCAGAATTCGCTGGTTCTTGTCTGTGGCCAGGATGGTCCGGTTGGCCACCCAGTCGCTGGCTCGGACGCGTTTCTTGCCGTTGGCGTCGAGCAACATCATGGATTGGACGGCCAAACGATACGGAGTTTGGTCTGGGTCAAAGGGCGTGAATTCCGTGTCGATCAGGTCGGCCAACGGCCGGACTAAGGGGTCGGGTTCGGCCACAAACAAAGCTTTCCAGCCCGCATAAAGATTCATGCCGAAGTCACGGGGGCGATGGTAAAATAAGCCGATGTGGCGTTCATTTTTATTATACTGGCCCGAATTAAACACCACCACGGCCTTGGTCTTCTCTTGCCATTCTTCCACCGTCAGAGGGGAATCGGGGGACGACTCCTTAAAAGAGAAGATATCAAACCGGAAACACTCTGGATTAATTCGCACCGCGCCAATAAAGGGGCTGCCCATCCGGCAATACCCGGCGGCCTTTATCCTGGCAAATTCCAGCCCCGGCCGCAGCGTCTGCCAACTTATTGGATCATGGACCGTTGGATCACGGACCGGTTCCGTCTGGGTCAGGGCCGCGGCGGGCTGAATCATAGCCACGAGAAAGATTAAAACAAAGATGAATCCGGACAGATTTCCTTTCAGTCTGGGTCTATTCAGGGGCTGTTGGTCTTCCCGGTTTGTTTTCAACTCATTGTCTTTCCGAAAAGGGGCACAGATACCAAAACGGTCATTATACCCCGGCCATAATTGACACTTCTATGAGCACCTGTTGCCGGTCGCGTACCGCCGAAGACAACGAGTAACAAGCAACGAGTAACAAGCCGCCGGCAACGGCTAACTTCCAACGTTTTGTAGGCTTATTCCATATTGGACACATTTCTTTTCGAAGGTGTCGTCGGAAATTCCCAACATCTTGACGGCCATCCGGGCGTTTCCCTGGGCTATCTTCATGGTTTCAAGGATATAATCTCTTTCAATCCGGGTGACCAGGGAGGAGAGATAAGGCCTTTTTCCTAAGTGTTTTACTTTCAGTTCCTGATACTCAAGATCAAAGGGCAATTCCGCGGCGGTAATTTCAGTGCCGGTGCCCACATACATGATCCGCTCAATCATGTTTTCCAGTTCTTTGACGTTGCCCGGCCAGGGGTGTTCTTCCAACACCTTGAGGGCATCCTGGGTAATCCGGATGATACGTTTACCGTACAGGCGGTTATAACGCTTGATCAAGAATTCCAAGATGGCGCGCAGATCTTTGGGGCGTTGCCTCAACGGCGGAATATGAATTTTGACCTGCCCGATCCAGTCAGCCAGGTCTTGCTTAAAATTACCCTGAGTGATGTGAGAGATCAGTTCCTGCCCTGAGGCGGCGATGACCCGGACGTCGACAGGTACAGCCTGACCGCCGCCGACGCGATAGATTACTCCAGCTTGCATCACCCGGGCCAACCCGATCTGGCAAGCCGAACCTAGCTGATCGATCTTGTCTAAAAAAATGGTACCATTCTGGGCCAGCTCAATTTTTCCTCGTTTAGCCGCAGACGCTCCCTCAAAGGCGCCCTTTTCATAGCCAAACAGTTCCCGTTCCAAGAAGGCGTCTCCGCCGGATCCACAGTTTACGGCGATGAATGGCCCTTTGCTGTTGGGACTAACGCCATGGATGCGTCGCCCCAAGAGCTTTTTACCCGATCCAGCGGGGCCCATGATCAAGACGTTTTTTCCTTCAGCCGCCGCTTTATTTGCCTCGGCCAGCAAAGACTGACTGATGTCCTCTCGGGCGATGAATTCGCTTTTTATCGAAGGCGTTTCCTTGAAAAAGAAGTTTTCAATATATAGGGTCCGGTAGCGGGTGGCGTTATCTATGGTCGTGCCCAAGGTGGAGCCAACCGCGGCCAGGGTATTCAAGTCCTGAATAGTGAATTCTTTAGTGCCGCCGCGGTCTAGATAGATCAGCCCCATTTTTTTTTCGCCTGACGTCAAGGGGACGGCCAGGAAATGGCCTGGATGGAAATCAGGTTTCCAGGACTTGGATTCGAAGCTGACGTCCCTGATGACCCGCTGACCGATGAGCCCCTTACCTCCGGTCATGATTTCGGTCACGATGCTTTTAAGCAAGGGTAATTTTCGGCGGCGGGTTTTGGTGGCCAGGGCGATGAGGCGCTGCCTGTGAGGCGTCAGGCCCAAGATAACCAGTCTGTTCCCGGAAAAGAAAGAAGTTATCTGATCGGCTACCTGAGGAAGCAAGGCGTCCGTGTCCAGGATTTCCACTCCCAATCGGGCCACCCGATAGAGGAGGTTTATTTCCTCGGGTTCGAACTCTGCGTCGGCAGCCAGATCAACCGTTCTAAAAGGATCAGACGGGCCGGGTTCCGAGCCGGGCAAAAGAATAACCGAGGCTCCGGAACCGGGATCGGGGAGACTCTCTACGCCCGAGTCGAAAATATAGATTCGATCCCCCAATTTGATCTCGTCGTTGGGATTCAGCCGGATGGGTTCTTTAACCTGGACGCCGTTAAGGAACGTACCGTTTCTACTTCCCAAGTCCGATAGGATATAGCCGACTTCATCGCGGAGGATTTGGGCATGCCTTCGGGAAACCAGTTTATCCATCACCTGAATGTTGACGTCCAGTTCCCGGCCGAAGATATTCTTCTCGGCCAGTTCATAACCGACCACCGGCTCTTGTTCGCAAAAGGTAAGCAACGTGGACATAAATTATCCTTTTTGCTTGTGCCCCGCCCGGCTGTTTGTTCATCAGGGGGTTGTGATAGTGGTTGTCGCTCCGCCAAACTAATTGATTTGAAATCGTTCCTCAAAGATTTCCATGTCCCGATAGGCATCTTACACACAAATCAGGAGTTTCCAGCCTGGGATCACTCCAGGGCCGTAGCCCATCCCATAAGACTAGATATACCCAAAAGCTTTATCATATTAAATATAAAAAATCAAATTCGGGATTAAAATTATTGGTCGCGAAAAATGCGTCAAGTTCGCCTGTTATTGAAAATATATTTTAAAATCGGCGATCTAACTCTAAATGGGAAAGACATCTTTTTTTAGGAGTGACCGCTGCGAGATCTCTTGATGGGTCGGGAGCTTTGCCATAAGGCTGGTGAGAAGTGATTTTCCAATAGTGGGGGAGAAACAGGGCAACCCCGGTAGCCCGAGGCATTCACAGATCCCCGATGCGGCAGAATTAGTGCCGGATACATAACCACGGCCGAACTGATGAATTGCCGACGATTTTATATGACCATTACATGGTATATGGTAGTTGTCATCCTTACCCAGGGCGTTGCCTCCGGGCTAACCTAGAGCGCCCCGGTGGGGCTCTATAGAGGGTTACTCCTCCTCTAAGGAGGCGATCAGGGCGGCCAGTTCGATCCGGGTATCGCTGTTATCATGCTTGAACTCCAGCCCCACCCGCTTATAGCCCGGCTTGTCGTCACCTATCCAGGACACCGTGGCGTCGATGATAAAAGATTTACCGGTCTCCCGGTCGACTTTGATTTTCAAGTAGGCCTTGACCGTGGCGTTAAGGATAAACCGAAAGTCCTGGTCAGGCCGGTAGACAACCCCCGCTCCTGTAGCAGAAATATCGGCTAATTTAAAGTGCTTACCCCTAACTATAAGTTCAACCCGCGAATCTTCTTTCAACTGCAATCGGAAGAAGTTGCGGCGTATTCTGGTTTCGGGATACTTTTTTCGGTAAGTTATTATCTTGCGAGGCATTAGTGTTAGACCACCTTCATCAAGGGGCACCCGGCCGGGGTAAAATTGTCTCAACGGTTTACCGCGACCTTGTACCCTAACCTGCTTTATCAGGCCACATTTTATTTTAATGTTCAACCATAAGAAGCTGTGGATCCCACTTTTTTACCACTGTCTATACTTTAAACCGGTTCAGCATTTGTTTTAATCGTTCGACAATCCCGGAAAGTTCCTCGGCGCTGGAGGTGACCTGGAGACTCCGGGCCGAGATATCGCTGGCCGAAGCATTGACATCGGCAATTTCTTTGGC
>JADFXY010000090.1:0-2596 GCA_015233355.1 Deltaproteobacteria bacterium
TGGCTATCGGCCGCAAGGGGCAAAATGTCCGGCTGGCTTCAAAACTGACCGGGTGGAAGATAGACGTGCAGAGCGAATCCAAATATTCCCGCATGATCAGGGAAGGATACCAGTCACTGCTGTCGATTCCCGGGGTGGGCGAGACAACGGCCGATTTATTGTACCAGGCCGGAATCCTTCGTTTCTTCCGCACCTTGTTGACCGGAATATCCGCCCGTGTCCCTGGCCGAATCCACACTCGAATCCCTGGCCCAGGTGGACGGCCTCCCCGAAAACAAAGCTGAAACTCTTTTACAATCAGCCAGGGACTACCTGGCCACCAAAGGTCAGGGCCCGAGCCAGCCCGCCGGGCCGGAGGAATCAACCTCACCCATCGAAACTGCGGAGGCGCCGCCTGTGCCCGAAACGCCTGCTGAAAATGCTCTCGCCCCGGCCGCGGATGGACCAAAAGATGACCAAGTCGGCGATGAAGAAGACTCCGAATCGAACGAGTCAGACGAGGCAGCCGATGAGCCGGACCCGGACGATGCAGGCCCTGAACCGGATGAGTCAAGCAAGGCATCTGAATAACAACCCATCGGCTTACCTTCAGATGACCGGGATGTTATTTAATATGAACGGACGGGAGACGCCGAAGTTAGGATGTTTGACCCTGATAACCATTTTTTTCGATATTAATATGCGGACTCTTTTCCAGCCAAAATATGTTTCTTCAGCACCTGCGAATGAGTCCTAGCGTGGCCCATATTCCCTTTCGGACCTGCATGGGGTGCCGGGATAAAAAGGAAAAAGCCCGATTGATCAGGATGGTGCTTGACCCGAGCGGAAGCCGGAAGGTGCTGGCCGACGGACCCGCCCGCTTGCCGGGACGTGGTGGCTACATTTGCCCGTCACCTCAATGCTACGACCGGGCCGTAAAGCGCAAGGCTTTTCATCGCGCCTGGAAACAGACCGTCATCATACCCTCTTGGGATGAGATAATAAACTCGACCCGGCCATAGCCGGCTGCCGGCAACACTTTTTTTACGATGCCACCCAACTCCGGTGGTCTATTAGAGGTTAATATATGTCCACGCCACCGGCGCCTGGACGGCTGGGGTTAAGATAAACTTTTTCGATCAGTATCTTGACCACCTTAGGACACGGGCGGATATTCCGGTCAACAAGGTGCGGAAGAAACGAAGGATTCCGGGAGTATTGAATGGCAAAAATCAGGGTCAATCAACTGGCCAAAGACTTGGGAATGGAAAACAAAGACCTGTTGTCGAAGCTCATAGAGTTAGGATACGACGTTAAATCGCACTCCAGCAGCCTGGAAGAAGAAGATGTTCCACTTATAATCGGGCAGCTTCAAGGCCCTAAACCGGCTGTGGTCGTCGAGGAACGAATCAATCCCAACATCATCCGACGCCGTCGACAGTCTGTTCCCACCCCCCCCTCATCAGGTGAGGTTAGGGAGGAAGAACCGGCAGGAGTTACGGAAAGGCCCCCGGAAGAAACTCTCCCCGACTTGCAGACCGAGGCCGTCCCGGCGCCGGCGATGGCGGAATCAACCGGACCGGAAGAAAAGCCGACCGAGATACCCCGGCCGGAGGTTCTCCCAGAGATCCCGGCTTTTACGCCGCCTCCGCCTGAAAAACACGAATCGCCCGAATCCGCCTCCCAACCGGAAGCCGAATCCGCGGTCGAACCATCATCATCTTTCGTTCAAGCGATATCGCCTGAACACGACGAAGAGGCCGGTCCGGCCGCCAGCCAGACCATCACCTCAGAACTGGAGACCCCTATTCCCGTGTCAATGAGTGCATCAGAAATCTACCCCATAGAGCCGGACCTGGATGAACCGCGGATTGAGACCGCGGAGACTTCTACCGATAAAACGTTGACTACCCAGGCCGGCCCCGAATCAGCCAGGGAGGACGCAATTTCTCTCGCGCCTGAAGAACGACCTGCAAAATTTGGAGAAAAGGCTGAGTCGGCCGCCTCCGGAGTGACCGGAATTTTTTCGGGAGAGCCGAAAGTCACCCTCGAGTCTGCCCGATCCCCCAAAGCCCAGACCACATCAAAGGCCCCCGTTGTTCACCGGCCCGGAGAATCCGGGGCCAAACCGCAAACACATAGAGTTAGACCCTTGCTTCCAGAAGGAAAGGTGTCGCCAAAAGATGCCGGGATAAAAAAACCATCGGAAGAAGCAGAAAATATTTCGGACGCGGATCGGAAAAAGGGGAAGAAACCGGTCAAAGGGAAATCAAAAAACGCCAAAAAAATTATCAAGGACGTTCCGGCCAAAATAATTTCTTTGCCCACCCCCGGAGCGGAGCCGCGCTTCGCCATCCCCGCGCCTCATTCCCATGTTCATACCCATCCTCAACCTCAACCGGTGGAATCGCCTGCGCCCAAAGCCAAACCCGCTCCCGAGACAAGAACGCCGGCCATCACCTCGCCCTCGGCTACTCCGGCGCCCCCCGGGCCCCCCGCTGCAGCCGAAGGAGACCGGAAGCCAAAGAAGAAAAAGAAGCCCAAAAAGCCGGTTAAGGTGGAAGTGGAAGCTCCGATTTCCAAGATTGTGGGCCCCAAGAAGAAAGAAATTATTGAA